>JAQVRT010000022.1:0-5155 GCA_028700905.1 Candidatus Iainarchaeum sp.
GGAATTCTTTTTTCCAGAAAATATTTAATTTAAAAATACATTTATAAATCTAAACATCTATTATATTTAATATTAAAAAATTAAAAAGAAGAAATAAATATGTATATTATAATTGTTGGTTGTGGTAATCTAGGTTATTATGTAACAGAATTATTAATCTCTGAAAATCATGATGTGGTTGTTGTTGAAAAAGATACTTTAAGAAGTCAAAAAGTTGCAAATGATTTAGATATTATTTCTATAACAGGAGATGGTACTGAGCCTTCTGTTTTAGAAAAAGCAGGAATTGATAGAGCTGATGTTTTAATTTCTTTAACAGAGACTGATGAAACAAATTTAATTATAGGTCTTATGTCAAAAGAATTAGGAGTTAAAACAGTTGCTGTGTCTTTAAGTAAAGTCCATTATCACGGTCCAATAATTAAAAAATTAGGAATTGATATTGTGATTCATCCTGAAGCTGCTGCTGCTGGATATATTACTCAGCTTGTAACTCAGCCTGATGTTTTAGATTTATCTTTCTTTTCTAAAGGAGATGCTGAAATTGTAGAAATTGTTTTAGATGATAATTCAAGATATATTGGACAGACTGTTAAATTTTTTAATGATAAAATTCCAGGAGATACAAGAACAATTGGTCTTTACAGACAAGGAAAATTTTTATTTACTGAAGATAAAATGGTTCTTGAAAAAAAAGATAAATTATTAGTAATTTCCATGAAAGGAAAAGTTTCCCAGTTAAGGAAACTTAAATAATTTATTTTTTATTTCCAAAGTGTATACAAATAGTTGTTCTTGTAAGATCTTTACCATCTTTATCAATTCCTACAAGACTTTTTGAATATTTTCTTTCAATTGCACTTTTATGTTTCATTAAATGAATACCAATATTTCTACTGTATTTTAAATTATCTGTATAAAAATCAATTCCATTTTTTTGAGGAACTTCTTTTATGATATTTATATTTGCAGAAGGTCTACTTGTTTTTTCATTTATTGAATCAATAATTTCATAAATTTCTTTAATTAATTTATCTAAAATAAGTTTTTGTAATTTTTTATCATTAAACCTAATTTGTATAATTGTTGTATAATAATTTCCAGCAATTCTAGAACATGTAAGACAAGTATCTTTCTTAACATTTATATTTACATTATATTTTAATTCTTTAAATTTATTTCCAATAATAGTATTTATTGTAATCTCTGCAAAATGAATGTTATTTTCAAGATCTATATTTACTTTTGTAGATATTTTTGGTTGTATTAATATTTTAGATTTAATACTTTTTGAAATATCTTCTTCTAAACTTTCAAAATTATTATACCATTTTTTACCCATCTTTATTTTAAAACATTTAACACAAAGAGAAATGTCTATTTCTGGTATTTTTACAAGTTCATTTTCTGACATGTAACAATCAATACAAAAATTATCAATCATTTCATCTTCAGTAATTTGTTTTCCACATTTTGGACAAAATCTCTTCATGTTATATATCACTTTTCTATAAATCAATTATTTCTCCAGTCATTGGAGCAATAGTTTCAAAACCATCTTTTTCAAGTGTTTTTCTAAAATCTACAATTGAGGATGGGTCACCATGTACACAAACTACTTTTTTAGGTTTTACTTTTTTAACAAACTTTATAAGTTCATCTCTTCCAGGATGACCTGAAAAACTTGCATGTTTAATTTCACATCTTGGTTGATATAAATCTCCATCAATGAAAAGTTTACCTGTTTCTTTTAGTCTGCTTCCATTTGTACCATCTACTTGATATCCTGTAGTTATTAATTTATTTTTAGGATCGTCACCAAATTCTTTAAGATAAAGAAGTATTGGTCCTCCTTCAAGCATTCCTGCAGTAGTTATAATAATTGAAGGAGTTGTTTCTCTAAGTAAATTTTTTCTAATTTTACTATTTCTTATAAACACAACATCCTTAATTGATTTTTTAAAATCTTTATAATCTTTAAAAAATTCAGGGTAGTTTAAGAATATGTCTGTTGCTTTAACTCCCATTCCATCAACATATATAGGTGCTTTAATTTTGTATTTATGCATAAGGCTTATTAGTTCTTGGCTTCTTTCAATTGCAAAAGATGAAAGCATAACCATTCCTTTCTTTTTTAAAGTATCTTGAATTTCTTTAATTAATCCTTCTTCTATTTTTTTTCTAGGTGTGTGATTATCTGAACCATATGTGCTTTCAATTATTAAATAATCTACTTCTGGTATGTTTCTATCATATCCTGCAAATAATGAACTTTCTTCTGCTCTAAAATCTCCAGTATACATTATTTTTTTACCATCCATTTCAATAACTGAAATTACACTTCCAGTAATATGTCCTGCATCATAAAAAGTTAATTTTGAATTCTTTGTAATTTCTGTAGGTTTATTAAGTTTTAAAAAGAAAGCACTATCTTGTGCAGCATACATGTCTTCTTTTTCAAAAGGTGGTGTTTTTTGTTCATATTTTGCAATTTTTAAAGTATCTTTCCATAAAAGAGAAGATAAATCTAAAGTTGCTTGAGTTAGAAAAAGATTTGGATTATATTTTTTATAAAGAGAAGGTATGTCTCCAGAATGATCTAAGTGTGCGTGACTTAAAATAACTGCATCTAAATATTCTGTAATTTTTATAGGTTCTTCAACATTTCCTTCAAAATCTACTTTTTCTGATTTTTCATTTAGATATTTTGGATTTAATTTTAATCCATAATCAAATAAAATTTTATCAGATCCGTAAAGAAGAAAACCACTTCTACCAACTTCATTTCCGGCTCCTAAACATTTTAATTTCATTTTTTATTCACATCCTTGTTTTTTTAATTTAATAATTTTATATTAAAATTATTTTAAATAGTAATATTTTAATCAATTTTTTTAATTAATAATTATAAGTAATATATTATATAAGCAAAATAAATATATATTAATAGGTTCATATATTAATATATGTTATATAATATTGATATGCACACTCATCTTTTTAAAAATAAAGAGTCTGCAAAAAAATATTGGAAAGTTGTTTCAGAAAATAATCTTCTAGGTACAGCTATAACTGAATATAATTATTTAGATCCTAGAAAAGCATATTTTGAACTTTTAAAATATAAACCAAAAGATAAATTATTAATTCCTGGAATTAAAATATTAACTGATTCTGGAGAAGTTTTAGTTTTTTCAGAAGATGCTAGTATTTATAATTATTCTATACTTTATGAAGATAAAGTTTCTCTTAAAAGACTAATTGATTTTTGTTATAAAAAAAAATATTTAATTACAATTGCACATCCTTTTGGTCTAATTTCAAATTCTGCGACTTATATTCTAGGACTTGATAGATTAGAAAAAATCATTAAAGAAAAAAAAATAGGTGTTGAAGCATATACTGGAACAATAGGATATTTATCTTATTATATGCATGATTCTTTTTTCTTAAGAAAATTAAGACATATTTTAGATTATTTAGAACTTCATAGGTTCTTTAAGACTTTAGGACTTTCAAGTTTTAGTGAATATTTAACACATAAAATTGATCAGAAAAGTTATGATGTTGTTTATAAATTTGAAGCAGCAATAAAACTTGGAAAAATGTCAAACTATATTACTGCAGGTTCTGGAAGTTATAATGTTTCTGAAATTGGTAGTGGTGTTTTAACCATTGAGCTAAATACTTCTTTTTTTGATAAAGATGATGATAATTTAAAGAACAGACTTCTTTTAAATAAAATAAAAAATAAAAAAATTAAATCTGTAGGTCCTCCAGGAAATTATACAGATAATCTTTTTGAAAGATCCACTGCTAGAAAAACAAAAATAAAAGCTTATAAAGATTTAATGTATCTTACAAAAAGATCAATTTAGATTAGTTATGGATTATATTTATTTGCCAATCATTGTTTTTTCAATAGTTATTTTACTTTATATTACTTATCAAGACATAAAATATAGAGAAATAAATATAATGTCTTTATTTTTTTTAGCACTTTTTAGTGTAATTTATTTAGCACTTTTTGTTTTTAAAACAGATTTTATTTTATGGAAGAGTTATTTATTACAACTTGCTGTAAGTTTTATATTTTTATTGATTTTTTATGTTTTAGGTAAAATAAGTTATTTTACATATATTGGAGAAGGAGATTTATACACTATTTTTGCAATATCATTTACAAATATTTTTGATGTTTATTTTCCAATGTTTGTTTTCTTTTTTGCATTGATTTTAACCTTACTTATACCTATTTGTTTGTTTTTTTATAATCTTTTTTCAAGAAACTTTCCAAAATATAGTTTTTTTAAATCCATGTATTTAATGTTTTTAGGGGTTCCTTTAGCTTTAAAGAAAATTAATAAATTTTATACTCCTTTAGAAAAATTTAAAATTGAAAATAATAAATTAATTTCAAATATTGTTTTTATGCCAAATATTGAACCTGAAATTGAAATTAAAAAAATTAAACTTATTGCTAAAACTAATAATATTTCAAAGATATGGTTTTCTCCTTTAATTCCATTTATTATATTGATTTTAATAAGTTATATTTTTCTAATTCTTTTATATGTTTTTAATATTATTCCAAAAATAATTTCTTTTTTTATTTAATGTTATTTAAAAAATATCTAAAGATTTATAAATCTAATGAACTAATATCTATATATTAAAATATATTTTAAAGAAGGCATATTTATGGGTGGAGAGGATAATTTTTCTGGTTTTAAGGTTATTAAAAGAATCCCTCTATCTAAATCTATATCTAAAGATTCAAGTTCTTTAAAAAATAATATTATTAAACATAATACTGAAAAAAACAAATCTTTTAAAAAATTAGAAAAATTTGATGTAGTTTTACCTGAAGATAAAAAAATTAATTCTTCATTACTTAAAGATTACAGTGGTATTAAAAAAATTGATCTTAAAGTTGATATTTCTGATATTGAAGAAAAATATAAAGATTTTAATCCTTTTAGAAAAAAAGAAGTTTCTTTAGAAAATGAAAAAAAAAAAGTAGATTTATCAAATTCTTATTTAAAAGAAAACTCTTTAGAGAAAGTTAATTCTGTGGATAAAATTAATGACGTTAAAGAAACTAAACCTGATATATCTAAGAAAGCTTCTTTTGAAAAAGATTCACTTAAATCAT
>JAQVRT010000022.1:5255-9122 GCA_028700905.1 Candidatus Iainarchaeum sp.
TTATTTCATCAAAGGCTAATTCTGAATTATTACTTCCAGATTCTTCTAATGAGTTGTTACTCCCAGAAACTTCTCTTAAAAATAAAGAGAAATCTTCTTTAAAAGTTACCCCAAATATAGAACATGTTGATAATTCAATTAAAAAAGATATTAATTTTGATGAATCTAATAATAATAAAAAAACAATGTCTCTTTTAAAAGATATTTTGGAAAATGTGTCTAAACCAAAAGAATTTTCTGAAATTAATGATTCAAAAGATATTTTTACAGAAGTTAAATCTAAAGATGAAAATGTAGATGATTTACTAGATCAGTTAAATAAAAAAACAAGTAAACTTAATCAAGAAGTTTATTTAGAATCTTTTTCTTTTTTAGATGATAAACCTAAAAAAAGTAAAATTGATTTCCCAAAATATAATGTAAAAAATCTATATTCTAAAATAGATCATTTATCTGAAAATAAAAATAAATTTTCTTCTGATAATACTTCTTTAAATAATTCAAGTAATTTATCAAAAAAAACAGATCAATTAAATGTAGATTCTAAAAAAATAAATTCTACTTCAAATAATTCTCCTCATGGATTAGATGATGGGCTATTTGAAGAAATTGAAGTTCCAGATATTTTCGCAATTGAGGATGATGTAAAAGATTTATCTTCTACTATTGAAGATAAATATTCTGTTTATGATAAAGATTCAAAAGAAGAATTAAAAGTTTTAAATGACGATCCTTCTTCATTAACTGAAGTTCAAACAAATGAATCTTCTGAAAAAATTCCTAATTTTGTAATTGATAATAATCAAGTTAAATTAAATTCTGAAATTGAAAAAAATATCTCAAGATTAAAAAAATCTAAACCTAGTGATAAAGATGAAAAATTTGATGTTAATATTTTAAATAATAAAGTTAATAAAGATGAAGAAGATGTTAAAAAAGTATTTTCTGATGTTGATTTATTAAAAGAAGATGATGAAAGAATCTATAAAGGTATGAGAGAAATTTCTTCTCCTAAAAATAAAAAAAATAAACCTAAAAGCTCAAACAAAAATAAAGAATATATTTCTCCTTCTACAAGAGAAGAAAAATTAACTTCAAAAGAAGATTATTCTGATGAAGATATTGATGAAAAAAACATTTCTAAAACAATTAAAAAAGAACCATTGCCAAAAGAACAAGAAATTAAAATTATCAAAGAAGTAAAATTAACTCCAAAAGTAAAGAATGATTTAATTGCAGAAAAATTTAAAGATTTAAGAGAAAAAGGTATGGATTATATCCTTCCAAAAGATGCAGGGAAAAATCCAGTTAAAATAAATAAAGAAATATATCAAGAAAAATTATCAACTGATAATTCTTTATTTTCTTCTTTAGTTTATCAAGATCCAATTGCTTCTTTTGAAGAAAATATAAAAAATATTTTTGATAAATATTCTATAGATGATTTTACTTATGTTACTATTTACTATGACAATAACAAAGGTCTTTTTTATAATCTTGTACAACCAGAACTTAATAGTGAGCAAGAAAAAGAATATATTCAATTAAAAAAAATATTTTTTAATACAATAGATAAAAATTACTATTCTTTCAATGGAGATAAACATAGTCTTGATAAATATATTCAAAAAATATTTGATATTTCTGTTGAAAAATTATCTTATAGTCTAGGTAAATTACAACAAAAACTTTATCTTAAATTTATTCAAAGAGAATTTTTTGGTTTAGGTATTTTAACTAATCTTTTACTTGATAAAAAAATAATTGAAGTTAGTTGTTCTGGTGAAAAATCAAATCTTATAGTTTACCATGTAGAGTATGGTGTTTTAAAAACAAATATTAGTTTTAAAGATATTACTGAGTTAAATAACTTTGTAACTATTTTAACTAAAAATATGGGTATCTATATAACTCCAGAACATCCAGTAATAGATGGTTATTTACCTAATGGTTATAAAGTAGAAGGCCTTTATTCTTTAGGAGATACTAGTAGTAGAGGTTCTTCTTTTGTTATTAAAAAATATCTTGATGAACCATTAACACCTGTTGCTTTAGTTAATACCTCTATTGGTTCTGTAGATGTATTTTCATATATATGGTCTGCAATTTCAGAAAACTATAAAGTTATTTTACATGATGTTGATGATTCTTTTGTAATTTATAATTCTATACTTTTATTTTATCCTGATCAGAAAATTATAACTGTCCAGGCATATGATAGATTTAAACTTCCTCAAAAAGAATGGATTAATAGAATTTTTACAAATAATGCAGATTTAAGTAAACGTTTAATTATTGAACAAACAATTTCTCAGAAACCAGATATTATTGCAATTGATGAGTTTGGGGAAGATATTTTTGATGTTTCTTGGTATAACTTAAATATCTTTTCAATAAAACCAAATGTTGCAGATAAGTTTATTGAACAATTAAAAATGGTTAATCAAAAATCTATCCTAATAGAAATTAAAAGAATTAAGCAAGGTTTTAAAGAAACTTATCAAATTGTAAATATTAAAGAAATAATTAATAAAAATGAAAGTGTTATAGTAGATCTAGAAATATCAGAAAATAAATACAATATCAATCTTTTATCTTCTTCAATAAATGTTGTTGATTTTTTAAAGAAAAAGAAACTTATGAGATGGATGAAAGATTCAAAAGTATACAATTACAAAGATTTTAATAGTATTATTACTCAATATAATTATGAAAAGGACGAGTTATTTAAAAGACTCGATATAAAGTGAAATAAATATGTTTAGTAAATTCTTAACAAATATATCTTTATTTTTCTTAAAAGATATTGTTATGCAATTTAAAGGTACTTTTAAAAATTTTGATAGAGTTTTAGAATATACAGGCATTAATGAAGATTCAATTAGTTATATTTCAAATATTTCTTTTATTTCTATATTTTTTTTAATAGTTATAGAGTTTGCTTTTATTTATTTAATGATCAGGCTTGGTATATTGTTTAATCTTTTTAGTTTTTTTATAACCATTTTTATTTCGTTTACTTTTGCATTTATGATTTTTTTACTTTTATTTAAATATCCTTTTTTTATCTTAAATAAGATTAAAAAAAAAATTGGTAGTGAATTTCAAAGATCTATTAAACATTTGTCTGTTTTAAGAGATGAAAATTTAACTATTAAAGATGTATTAAATGTTTTTGAAAACTTAGAAAATAATGAACTGTTAAGTAGAGAAGCAAAGAAAATAATTGCATTAAATAAAAGAAATCATAATCTTAAAGATACTTTTAAATCAATAATTTCTGAAACATATTCTGAAGTTGAAAAAAATTTCTTTAGAAAATTAATTGAAGTTATTGATAAAAAAGAAGACTTAAATCAAGTTATTCTGGATTTTTTAACAAGTCTAGAACAATCTAAAAGAGAGTTAAGTGAACAAAAGAAAAGTAGAATAAATATTTTATTTTTAATGTCAATATTTTTATTTTTCTTTTTTATTGTAATATTAATTATATTTTTTATAACTTTTACAGATTATTTTTTATTAAAAGAATCATTATTAATTTTTTCAATAATATTTGCAGTAATTGAATTTATATTGATAGGGATTTTATATAAGTGAAGAGATTGATTTTTAGATGATGGATAAAAATAAATTTTTAGAAAAAATGAACATCAAACTTAAACTATTGATTTATAATTATGAATACCAAATATTAATCCTTGCAAGTATAATGTCTGGGCTTTTAATTGTTCATTTATCAAATAAATATTTTCTTCATACTAATTTATATTATGCTGTTTTCTTTTTTGGTTTTTTTGTAAGTTTTTTAGGTTTTGTTTTAGAGTATGTTTTAAAACATTTTAAAAAGAAAGCAATTGAAACTTC
>JAQVRT010000022.1:9222-11466 GCA_028700905.1 Candidatus Iainarchaeum sp.
AAATATATATTTGTGTTTTTTATTTTAACTATTTTAATATTTCAAATAGCTGTTCCAAAACCAGATGCTGAGAGTGTTTTAATTGACACTATTACTTACATGAATAGAAATCAGCTGGATCTAGTTAATATTTCTGATGTTATTGCCTTAAAATCCATTAGTTCTAAGTATATATTAGATAAAACTTATAGTAATAACTTATATTTCTTGCCTTTTGATAAAAGTGACTGTGGAATTTCTTGTGCAGAATATGCTGTGTTTGTTCCAGATGCTGTGTTTTTTGATTTTGAAATTAGAAAATCTGATATTGATTTTGTAGTTTTGTATAGAGAGAGTTAAAAAAAGTGATTATTTTTGATAAAAGTTAATAATAAAATAATAATTAAAAAAAAGAAAATTATTTCTCCTCTAAAACAAGGACTTGGGCTTATGTTTTTCCCAAGAAGGAAATTTGATTTTGGTCTTATTTTTAAAAGAGAATATGAATCTATTGTAGGCTCTTCAATTCATATGCTTTTTGTTTTTTATCCAATAAATGTGATTTTTTTAGATTCAAATAAAAAAGTGGTTGATATTAAAAAAAAATTAAAACCATTTACTTTTTATTCTCCAAAAAAGAAAGCTAAATATATAATTGAACTTCCAATTGAAACAGATATTTCTTTTATAAAAATTAATGATGTTGTCTCTTTTTAATTTTTTTTAAAAAACTGTTTTTTAAAGTGATAAAGATACCTTTAAAATAGTTTCTATAATATCTATAATTATATTATATTTTAAAAAAGATATTTATGGATAGAAAAAAATCAATTTCGGCAATAATTTCTGTAGTTTTATTAATCTTGGTAACAGCTGTTTTAGTTGCAGGATTTTTATCTTGGTCAAAAACATCTGTTAGAGAAAAGTTAGATGTTTCACAAGGAGAATTACAAGAAGTTTCAAGAATGGATTGTATTAAGTATAATCTAGTTGTAGAATCTTGTAATCTTGATTCAACTACTGGAAATATTGAAGTTTTATTAAGAAACCCTACTCCTATTGATTTTTATGATCTTTCTATAAATATTCAAGGTACTTCTCAAAATTCTTCAAATATTTTAAAAATGTATGGTAATTTTGATAATCCTATTTTATCTGGAGAAATTAAAAAATTAAAATCAACAACTGATTTTACAATTGTAAATTCTGATATTAATATTGCTTCTGGAGAAATTATAGATCCTTTAGATTTAAAAGTTTTTACTTTATCAAACTCAACTTGTCCTAAAAAAACAATTGATTTAAAAAAATGTGCTGTAGAACTTCCATCTTCTCAAATTTTCTTTTCAAATATTACAAATTTCGATCCTTTTAGAATAAATACTTCTGTTTCTTTTGAAACTGATACACTTTATCAAAGAGGAAGTGTTTCTTGTGAATGGTATCATACAATTGCAGGTGGAGAACAAATAAGAATGAATCCTTCAGATACATTATGTGATATTGATTATACTTTTACAACTGCTGGAACTTATGAAATTCTAGTTGTTGCAAATGATGATGAAGGAACTTTTAGTGATGATTTATTTGTTGAAATTTTTGATGATTTTTCATCAACAATATTAAATCCAACTGAAGAATCAAATTATAATGTTACAAAAACAATTAATTTTAATTCTTCATATAGTAATAATGTTGGAAATGTAACTTGTAATTGGAGTCATAAGAGAGCTGACTTACCATCATTTACATCTTTTAGTACAGATTGTAATACAAGTTATTCTTTTTCAGTATTTAATGATTATTCAATTAAATTAGATACTTTAGATGATTTTGATTCTTCAAGTGATTCTCAAACAATTGGAATAAATATTTTAGATTTGTTATCTTCAAGTATTACAATGTCAAGAACTACTTGGAATAATAATGAAACAATTTCATTTACTGGAAATTATGACAATAATGTTTCAACAGTTTCTTGTGAATGGATTTTAGATTCTGGAGATGTTAATACAACAGTAGGTACAAATTGTGCTTCTTTATCTCAAACTTTATCTTCAACAGGAAGCTATACTATTTATTATAAAGTAACAGATTCTGGAACTGGAGATATTGCAACTTCAAGTGAAGATTTTACAGTTGTTCTTCCATTAACAGCAACTATTAATACTCCTGATGCAAGTGATGTTTATAATCTTAGTGAAGGGATTTATTTTGATGTAAGTGTTTCAAATGCAATTGGTACTAAATCTTATCAATGGCAAT
>JAQVRT010000002.1 GCA_028700905.1 Candidatus Iainarchaeum sp.
AAAATGAAAAACTATATAAACCTAAACCTATAATATATTATTAGAAGGAAAGAATGAATATGACAATTAATTTTGCACAGATTTTAATAATAATTTTTATATTTTTGTCATTTGGTACAATTATAGCTATAGTTAATTTAAGAGTTAAGAAAAAAGACCCTATTAACAAAGAACAAAAAACATGGCAAATAATTGAAACATTAAATACTAAGAAAAAAGAGATTCTAGAACAAAAAAAAGAACTTTCTTATAGATATACCGCAAAAAGTATTGATGAATCAGTATATTCAAAAACTTTAAAAGAAATTAATGAAGAACTTAAAAAAATAGAAAATAAAATTAATTTAGAAGTTTCAAACCTTACAAAAATACAAAAAGATGACTCTCCTGAAGAAGAACTTAGATTTAAAAACCTAAAGATTAAAGGAGATGTTAGTGAACTTGAAGTTGAAAATTTAAATTTAAAAGAAAGAATTAAAGAACTTGAAGAATTTATTAAAAATATTAAAAAAAATACAGAAACAAAAGCTAGCGAAGAAGATATTAATAAAATAAAATATTATTCAATAATTATTAATAAGTACAAAGACATAATAAACGAAGATGAAAGAAAAACAATTTCTCAATTAAAAGAAATGATAAAACCAAACGATTTAACAATAAAAAGTATAATTTCAAAATTCACACCAATTGCTTATGATTATAATAAAGATTATTTAACAACACTTAGAAAAATATATAATTATCTAAGAACAGAAATTGATGTTATTGAAAACGATTTAAAAGTTATTTTTTGGATGGATTTTTCAAAAATTATTTCTGAAAAAATTTGTGATGAACAAACAATATCTGTAATTCTTTGTTCAGTGATGCAAGGAATGCAAGATAATTTATCAAGCATAGAAGTAGTTTTACTTGAAGATGACAAAGTACATTCTTTTGTAAGCACAAAGATTAAAGAAACTTATTATATTTTAGATATTGTTCAAAACATACCTATAGATACTTATAAAAATACAGATGTTAATAAACTTTATGAAGAATATAGGTACAACAACAAGAAAATTGTTAAAAAAATATATTCTTATAACAACCTAGAATATACAGATTATAGTAATGAATAATTTATGGAAAATATACAAACCACTAGTACTGTTTTTTTTTATATAGCTAAAAAATTAAAAGAAGAATTTAATTTAGGGTATATTAATAATGTACAGACTATTGATAACAAAATTTGGAAAATTAAAATACATTCTAAAAAAACAAAAGAACTAATTATAACACCAGAAATTTGTTTTTTACCAAAACATACTTTTCCAGTTTCAGAAATATTAGGTTTTGAAAAATATCTTAAAAAAAAATTATATAATCAAAGAATACATGCTATTTATCAAGACAAAAATAACAAAGTAATTTGTTTTAAATTAGATAAATATTATTTAATATTTGAATTCTTTTCAAAATCAAATGTAATCTTAACAGATGAAAATTTAGAAATAATAACCTCTAGACAAAAAGAAGAATGGAAAGATAGAATCATTCAGAAAGGAGAAACTTATAATTTCCCTTCTGGAGAAGATATTAAACTTAAAAATAAAAAAGAAATTGAAGAAGAATTAAAAGATTTAACAGATATTGAAAAAATAAGAGTGCTTTCTAAAAAATATAATGTCGCACCAATGGAAATTAACGATATCATAGATTCTAAAAAACCATTAATTGAAACACTATATAAAAATTATGAACTTAAAGAACCAAAAGTAAAAAAAATTATAAAGAATAATAAAAATAGTTTTATAATTTCAAGAGATGGAGAAGATATATTTAATTCTTTTGAAAACGAATTTAAAAATTTCTTTGAACAAAAAGAAGAAGTTAAAGAGACTATTAAAAAAAATAAAGTTTCAGAAATATTAAAAGCACAAGAAGATAAAAAAGAAGAATTTGAAAATAAAATAAAAACTCTTGAAAAAGAAGGAGAATTTATTTATTCTAATTTTACATTAATTGATCAACTTAATTCAATTATTGAAAAAGCTACTTTAAAAAAAATAGAGTCTAAAGATATTATTTTAAAAATTAATAATTATCTTGAAGAAAAAAATATTGAATTATATATTACAGAAATTAATCAAAAGAAAAAGACTTATACAATAGAGAAGAAGATAAAGAATAAATAAAAATTTATTCTTTTTGTACTTGACCTTCATCTACTATAAAAACATCACTTACAGCTAAAACACTCTTATAAGGTATCTCAAGCATATTACCTTGTAAACTTAATTTTTGTATAAATGCAGATGCAGGATCTACTTCAACTAAAATAGATTCAATTTCTCCTGATTGTTCATTTACCATTAAATCAATTAAACGTCCGATATTGTCTCCTCTGTTTGTAATTAATTTTTTTGTAGCAAGTTGTCTTGCAATAGCATATTTGTACATAGTTAATTCCTCACTTTAATTTTAAATATAAAAATTATATTAATATGTTAGTAATTAGATTTATAAATGCATCGGTTTAGATTAACTAACCTAGATAAATTTATTGTTAAGAATACAAACTAATAAATAAAACAAGGTTTTTAAAAACATACCCTCTAAATAATATTTAAATGTGAAACTTTATGGATTCTGAAAAATATTCAAAAAACACTATTATTATTGTTGTAATTAGCCTAATTATAGGATTTATACTTGGTGCAATTGTATTTTCAGGAAATGTTTTTACAAAAAACAAAGAAAACGTAAGTTTTAATGAAATACAAATATTAAACAAAGAAATAAATAATTGTATAGATCAACTAAATATTTGTGAAAATCAACTTGTAAAAGATGTTAATTTAGATTAGAATAGTACCATTTTCTAAAACAAAGTTCTTTTCTGAAATAGTTTTTACTTTTTCAGTGTTCTTTTCCTTATATCTTAATATTTTTCTCTTATCATCAACACCAGTTACTTCTCCTAAAAATAAACCATATTTAGAATAAACTGGAAGACCAACTAAAAGAGGACTTACCTTAAAATTAACATCAAATAAAACAGTAAATCTACTTACTAAAACTAAAAGGATTGATCCAAAGATTACCACTAATAAAAAGAATGAAATATTTATATCTTGAATTATGAATTGCAAAGCAAAATCAACAATAATTGAAAAAATAACTATAAAAAATAAAGCAAAAATATTTTTACCTAAATTATACATTTTTTTCAAATAGAATAAATCAATTATTGAACCTATTACTAAAAGAACAAAAGCAATTACAATTTGTAAAAGCACAGACCTAATTGAAGAAACAATAATAAACAAATAATCAAAATATTGATTTTGATAATATAGATTTAATCCTTTAATTATTGCAAAGATTAAAAAGAATATAAAAGCAAGATAAAAAGGAAGGCTTATCCTGTATATTGAAAATTTTTTAATAATATTGTTATAAAAATTATTAATTCTTTTATCAAGACTAAAACCCTTTACTAAAAAATACATTCCTAATAAAAATGCAACAATTTGCAAAGCATAAGCCCTAAAGAAAACAAACAACAATAAAGCAATTGCAGGAACACCATAAACAACTCTTGCAAAAAAAGGATCTTTTAATGCTCTTTTAATTGTATAAAAAGTACTTTCAAGACTCTTTGATTGTCTTACAATTACTGTTTCTTTAGAAATTATCGGAACAAAATTTTGAATTAATGGAATAACTTGATCATCTTCTGCTCCATCACTTACAAAAACAACACCAGTTGCAGGATAAACAGACAAAACTTGTTTTAATTGATTTGCAATATTTTTATCAGAAAATAAAACATTTTCTTTTGAGTGGCCTGTTAAAGTTACAATTTCAACATCTGTATTTGACTCAAGTTTTTTATAAACTTTAAGACCTCCAAAAATACAATTGGCATCTGAGTCTTCTGGATCTGCAATCCCAAAATTAGTTACAACTTTTAAATTGTTTTTAAAACCAATAATTGGTCCTGTTACATTTATTTTTTGACCAATATCATTATCCCTATCTACACACACGACTAATATTTTTTCTTGATCTAAAATCTCATCAGAGATTGTTTGTGAAACTATTTTTACATCTTTTGTTTTATTAGTTTCTTTTTTTTTAGATTTAGCCATGGTTACTCCAAAATATATAATATAGAAAAATATATAAAACAATTGTAATTTAATTTATTTAAATAAACATATAAAAATGAATTTTCTATGGACGAATCTAAATTTAAAAATTTTATATTTACAATATTGACACTTTTTGTTTTAGGAGCATTAATTGCTGTTTTTTATTTAAGCCAAAAAATACAGACAAGTATACTTTGGTTTTTAGGAATTGTATTTTTTATATTTCTAATATTTAAATTTAAAATAATCCTTACTCTTAAAGATTATGAAAGAACTGTAATATTCAGATTTGGAAAAGTTAGAAGAGTTGGAGGGCCTGGTTGGACTTTTGTATGGCCATTAATTGAAAAACCAAATATTGTGACCTTAAGAGTTGAAACAATAGATATCCCTCCACAAAATGTATTAACAAAAGATAATATTCAACTAAGAGTAGATGGGGTATTATTTATTTCAGTAAAACCAGATAAAGAAAGTGTAGTAAATTCAATTGTAAATGTTGAAGATTATAGAAAAGCATCTACTATGTATGTTATTGCTGTATTAAGAGATATAATTGGTGAATTTGAATTAACTGAAGTTGTTACAAATGTAGAAGACATTAATACCAGGATAAAAAAAGCATTAGAAAATGTTTCAAAAGAATGGGGTATTAAAGTTACTTCTGTAGAACTTACAGATATTAAAATACCAGAAGACATTTTAATGGCAATGCACGAACAAAAAGCAGCAGTTCAAAAGAAACTTGCAGTTTATGAACTTGCAGAGTCTGAAAAAGCAAAGATTTTAGCTGTTAAAGATGCAACAGATCAATTATCTGAAAAAACAGTTATCTATTATTACTTAAAGGCTTTAGAAAAAATGGCAGAAGGACAATCTTCTAAAATTATTTTTCCAATGGAGCTTACATCTTTATTAAACAAAGTTACAGACACTATTAGTAAAACTAAAGATGTTAAAAAAGTTGCAAATAAAGTTGACACAGAAGATTTAAAAAATTATTTGCCATTTATTAAAGCTTATTTAAAAGATGAAAAAAAATAAAAAGGATGTGGTTAAAATTAAACAAAAAAATAATACCAAAAACATATTAGTTTATGGGTTAGTTGGATTATTAATAGGACTTATTTTAGGAATATTATTATCAAGCTCATTTACAACAAGTGGAAATGCAACAAGCATAATGTCAAAAAACAACACTTTATTAATTGACCAAATATATACTGGAAATGCAAGTGAGTGTGGTTTAAGTCCTCCAAATTTAGAATATTGTACAGGAAACGTAACTTGTTGTAATGGTGGAAGACCTGGTTGTTGTGCAAGAGCAGGACAAAAAGAAATTACCAAAACTAATTAACTTTCAAGAAAATCTTTCTAAAAATAACTTTGAAAACTTCTCAAGTCTTTCAAAGTTCTTTTCTATTTTTTTATTTGCTCTATCAACTATAAATTTTAAATAATCATCAGTAACTAACATTTTACCATTTTCCTTTAAAGGTAAAGCCATGTACTGTGTGCTTGTTACCTCTAAGATGTACTTTCCATCATGAGCAGTTATTATACCTGCTTTTTTAAGCCCAAATTCTTGAGAAAAAGAAAGTAGTTCTTTTGCCTTTTCATAATCTTTACATCCAAAATGAAAAATAAAAGGTTCCATCTTAAACCAAAGCTCAGATTCATTAAAATCATCAGTATCTTGTTTAAGTTCTTCAAAAGTGGTTTTTCTATGATATTTTTTATGAAAAGAAGAGACTTTCTTATTTTCATATTCATCTGTAGATAAAAGCATTATTCTTCCAGCACAAGAAGAAGAAGTAAAGACGTCTGGAATTTTTGTAACTTCTAAAAGAAAAGGAATTAATATTTCATCAACTTTTTTTGTATCTATTGCTTCCATTAAAGTTTCTGTATGATGTTTTTTTATCATTTCATATTTATTATCAATTGTATTTTGATTCATAAGTATTTCCAACCTTTTTAATTTTAAAAAGCTTTTTATATTTGTTTAGCTATAATATATATAGATAAAAAATATTTAATAAAGGATAGGATAAAAGAAAATTTATGAAAAAATATTTAATAATAATTATTTTTATGATAGTGATTAGTACTAATTTATTTTCATTAGAATTATTAGAACCAATCTCTAAAGATTTAACTTATAATGACACTGTAGAATTAGGATTTTTTTCTCCAGGGGAATTTTTTATGATAAGCTTTCTTTTAGAAGAAAATGAAAATTACAACAACATTTCTATTAGTCCAAATCAAATAAACGACGTTATTGTAGAAAAAACAAGACAAACAAGAGAAAGTATTTTTACAGAAATTAAACTTGCAGAAAATTTATCTGGTCCTTATTCATTAAAATTAATTTTAAGCTCTGAAAACCAAAAGAGAGAAATTATTTTAAATATGGAAATTACAGATCAAGTAATTCATTCAAAATTAATTAATTATAATCCTTATGTTAAATATGAACAAAAAGAAACAATAACCTTAAGTATTATTAATAAGTCAAACACTACTAAAAAAATAATGATTACTTCAGATATTTCTGACAAATGGTTTTTAGATAAAAAAGAAAGACTTTCAAAAGAAAAAAAAATTATTCTTCAACCAAATAGTGTAACAGAACAAATATATCAATATTATCCTAAAGAAATTGGAGAGAAAAATTTTACTTTGAAAATATATCCTAAAGAAGAGGATTTAACAAACAGTATTAATTATAATCTTAAAATAAATACTGCAAAAGATCTTAAATCAATATATGGTTCAAAAGAACATTTTTATCCATTATTTAACTCAAACTTAATACCTATTTACTTTTTAAACAAAATAATTAAAATCATATAAATACATGAACAAAGAAAAGAAAAAACAAATAAAAGATTTTTTTAAAAATATAAATCTTGAAAAAATAAAATACAAAGAACTTCAAGGACTAAAAGCAAGTTTTGCAAAAAAATATAATTTATCTAAATTACCATTAACTTCAGATATTTTATATGCCCTTGATATTCAACACCCAACTTCTACATTTATAACTAAACCTTCAAGAACCCTTTCTGGAGTTACAATACTTTCTGTAATGACAAAACCGCATGTGTGTCCAGGAAACTGTATTTTTTGTCCAAGCTTTAAAGATACACCTAAAAGTTATACTGGTTTTGAACCTGCAAGTATGAGAGGTAAATTAAATGATTTTGATCCTGCAAAACAAATTACAGATAGGATAAAACAACTTGAAGCAATAGGTCACCCTACAAACAAATTAGAACTTATTGTTATGGGAGGAACATTCCCTTCAACTGATTATAAATACCAAAAAGAATTTATGGTTAAAACATTTCAAGCAATCTCAAATTCTAAAAGTAAAGATATAAATAATCTTAAAAAAATATTAATGAAAACAAAAAGAAGAATAGTTGGACTTACCTTTGAAACAAGACCAGATTATTGTGATAGAAAAATAATTAGAAGACTTTTAGATTTTGGAGGGACAAGAGTTGAACTTGGAGTACAAACAACTTATGACGATGTTCATGTTTTTGTAAAAAGAGGACATGGAATTAAAGAAGTTATTCAAGCAACAAAAGAACTTAAAGATTCTGGATTTAAAGTATTATATCATATGATGATTGGACTTCCTGGAAGTGATATTAAAAGAGATTTTGAAAGTTTTAAAGAAATTTTTTCAAATCCAGATTATTGTCCTGACATGATAAAAATATATCCTTGTCTTGTAACAGAACATACTGTTCTTGAAAAAATGTATTATTCTCAAAAATATATTCCTTATACTGAAAAAGAAGTCATTAATTTAATTGCAGATATAAAAGAAATTGTCCCAAAATGGGTTAGAATAATGAGAGTTCAAAGAGATATACCTGCAACAAAAATACTTGCAGGAATCACAAAAAGCAATTTAAGAGAACTTGTATTTAAAGAACTTGAAAAAAGAAAAACAAAATGTAACTGTATTAGATGTTGTGAACCTAAACATAAAATTGAAAACATAAAAAGTTATTCTATTAAAAAAATTAAATATTCTGCATCTGGAGGTACAGAATATTTTATATATGCTGAAAAACAAGAATATTTATTAGGTTTTATAAGACTTAGAATACCAGATAAACCTTTTGTTAAAGAAATAAATGAAAATACCTCAATTGTAAGAGAATTACATGTTTATGGACAAGCAACAGAGTTTAAAAATAAAAACATACAACATATCGGTATTGGAAAAAAATTATTGAAATTAGCAGAAACAATTTCACTTAAAGAAAATAAAACAAAAGTTGCAGTAATTAGTGGAATTGGAGTTAGAGAATATTATAAAAAACAAGGCTATAAACTTGAAGGCGCATACATGGTAAAAGTGATTAAAAATGATAGAAAAAGAAAAATTAATTGAAATGGTTGAAAAAGAACCTGAATTATTAAAAATCATACAATCTAAAGAACATATGGCAGTTTTAGTTGAAATTAACAAAAAACCACCTAAAATTGAAGAATTAAAGGCAAATATATATTTTAAAAATGTATCTATTCTATATAATATATTAGATACACTAATACAAACAAAATTAATTAAAAAAATACAACTAGATGAAGAAGAAGTTTATTATCTTACAGATAAAGGAAAAGATTTTGTTAGTATCTATATAGAATCTAAAGAAAAATTTGATTTAAACGGTGGTGAATAAATGAAAATGTTTTTAGGAATACTAAGTACAGGAAAAGGAACTTGGGGACAAGTAGCTCACATTATCGATAACACTGATTATGATAAAGTTTATTTAATCTCAAATGAATGGGCACAAGATAAATTTACTTGTTCAAAAAAAGTAAACTGGATAATTATTGATCCAAGAAAAGGTTTTTCAGAAATTGTTGATGATATTGAAAATCAAATGCCTAAAGATTTAAAAGATATTGAACTGAACATACATTCTGGAAGCGGAAAAGAACATAGTGCAATATTATCTATTCTTTTAAAAAGTAACATAAAATTTAAAATAGTAACAATAAATGCAGAAGGAATCGTAAGATATTAGGAGATACAAAAGTTGATTGATAAAAAAATATACATATATTTTTTATTGATTTTACTAGTAAGCCTTTCAGGTTGCCTTGAATTTATTACCACTAGAGAAAAGCAAGCTTGTCTTGCTTTAACTCACTATTCATCTACTTCTATAGACGATTGTACGTCTCAAAATAAATGCTTTTTAGAAATTGAAAAATTATCTATTGAAAAAAATAACAAATTACCTCTTTCCTTAAGTCAAAATATAGACACTTATAAAAACTATCTTGCCTCTAGTCATTACTATTATACACTTACAAAAGAAGAATTAGATTTATTACATGAAGGGTGTGAAAAAGAAGAGGTAAAAACTATTTTAGGACATTATAATAAAACAATGGACCTTTTTTCTAAAACATTTGCATATGTTAATAATGCAACTAAAAAAAGCATGTATCTTATTATTGATTATACCTTATTTCTAGAAAAACAAGAAGTTAATTTAATTCCAGAAGAAGAAATATTTCAAGATTATATATTATTAAATGATAATATTAATTTTATGAAAAAACAAATAGAAAATGAAAGTTATTTATCAAAAGTGGATCAAGAGATTAAAAAATTACACACTTATTCTAAAGAATTAGGTTTTAATGAAACTTATCTTTCAAAAGAAAATGTTTCTGACCTTACATTATATTATCTTGAAATATACGAAAAAGAAATTAATTCACAAGAAATTAATCTTCCAGAAATATTAAGAATAAATAGTTTTGTATATAAAAAATTATCAAATATAGAAGATTTAAGAAATATAAATTATAATTTAAATAAACTAGATGGTTATAACTTTTATATTTTAATGGATAAATTAGTTGGTAAAGAAAAATCTTTAGTCACAGAATTTATTATACTTAATAATAAAGTAAATGATAGTCTAAACATAGTTTATGAAAAAATAAATAACTATCAAATAGAAATTGAAAAAAATAAAAATTATCTTACAACTGAAAAATATAATTATTACCTTAAAGAAAAAAATAATTTTGAAAATAAAACAATTACATTTGGAAGATATTTATCTGAATTAAAAGAAATAAATTTAGAAATTTTACAAAACCAAGAAATTATTGAACAAGAAAAGTTAGAAAATTCAGAATTGTTTGCATGTGATATTTTAGTTGAAAATTTAGAAAATCAAAGTAACTTGTATATATCTAAACTAATTACAGATTATAAAGAAAGTAATAACCTTGTTGAAAAAATAAATTATTGTGAAAAAATAAAAAATGCTATTGAAATTAAAAATTGTCAAGAAATAATGTATGCTATAATTGATAGTGGAATTGAAGAAATAAAAGATTATGAACTATATGTGTATTCTACAGAAAATGATTGTTTAGAACACATAAATAACATAAATTATAAACTTGAAAGTAATACTCAAATAATAGAGTTAAGGAAAAACATACAAGATATAGAGAGAAAACTTAGTGAAATATATATAGAAAACAAGCAAGAAGAAAATTACGCACTAATTAGCGAAATTGAAAAAGATATAAAAAATATAACCTCAAAAACAAATGTAGAACTTATTTTAAACATTAGTAGTAATTTTGAAAAAATAAATAAAATAAATACAGAACTAGATAAATTAATTAAAAAAATAATTGCAGAAAATAAAAATTACACTATTAAAAAAATAAATGAAGAATATTATTTAGAAATTGAAAATAAATTTTCTCAAGTCATATTAAATTTAGAATTTAATAACCCATATATTAATTTAATCTCAAAAGATCCAGAGTTAAATGTTAATAAAAGTAAAATAAAGGTACTTAAAGTAAATCCTGGAAAAAATTATTTTTTAGTAGAGTATGAAAATAATAAGAAAATAAATTACGAAATAATATATCTTGCATTAAATGAAAGTATTGTAAAAATAACTATTGAAAATGAGGTAGAAGGAATATATGATTCATTGAATTTCATACCGGGATTTACAGTTAAAAACAAAGATGTAGAAATTAAAGATGACAAAATATATTATTATACAAAAAATATAAATGAATTTTATGTTTACGGACCTTTATTTGAAACAAATATAAATAAAAAAATAGAAGAAATAAATACAGAAAAATTTATACTAACAACAAACATCACAATTAAAAATAATTTCTTTGAAAAAATAAATCACAAATTAATTATTAAAGAACATAAAGAAAATGAAGTAAATAGCTTTTATAAAAATAACAAAGAATTAAATTTAATTGAAGAAAATAATATGTTACTCTACAATATTGAAATAAAAGAAAAAGAGGTTATTGATTTTATATTAAAAACATTAGTTGAAAAAGAAAATGTGTATAAAGAAATTAGAGAAATGATATTAGCTGCAGAAAAATTAAAAAACACAAGATATTTAGACATACAAAACCAAGCTCAAAAAGACGTGAAATATTTGTTGGACACAACATATTCTGAAAACTACACTATTGAAGACATTGAAAAAATATATTCTTACTATAACCTTTTACAACAATTATTAGAAAAAAACAATAATTATGAAGTTATTGAAGAAAATTATTTACTTACTCTTAATGAGATATTAAAATATGAACTAACTTTAACTGAAGAGAATAAATTGCAAAAAATAGAATTAAATAAATATGAAAACATGATTTTAGCAGAAAAAGAAATTACTAAATTACTAATAGATATTAAAAAAAGGAACGAAAATTTAGAAGAAAAAAATAAAAGTTTAGAAATTGCAGAATTTAAGGAACTAAATGAAATTATTTATGAAAATAATTTAGAAAATATTGATTTAGATTTATTAAGTAAAGATAAAAATATCACTGAAATTAAAGACATAATAAATCAAAAATTAAAAGAAAAAGCAGAAGAACTTTATTATTATATAAACCCAATTACAAATAATTTAGAAGAAGATAAAATTACAGAAATTATTAATAAAACTTATTTATTGTACGAAACATATAGTTTAACAGACCTTTATTCAATAGGATATTTTTCAGGAATTACAGAAAATGATGCAAAAAGATTAGAAAAAAACTATTCTTTTTTAGAAAGTGTGCTTTTTAATAAAGAACTTTCAAATTTTGATGAAAAATACAATGAAAAAGATTATAAAGGTGCACTTAATTCTATTTCATTAGAAACAATTAACAGAATAGATAAAATAAAATCTGATTATGATAATTTAACATCTGGTTTAATTGAAATTAAAAATGATGCAAAAAAAGAAATTATTGAATATCAAAAAAAAGAATATGATCTAGAAACATTGAATTTTGCAAAAACCAATTATGATGACGAAAAATATCTTGATGTAATATATGTACTTAAACAAAAAGGTCCAATTACAAAAAATTCAACAAAAACACAATATTTGTTAATTACAATAGTTGTGATTTTATTTATTAGTTTATACGCTTATTTAAGGTTAGGTAATAAAAAGAAAGAAAAAACCATTGCTGAGAAAAAGAAAAAAATATTAAGACATTAAAGATAAGAATATAAATTAATTGATAGATATAATATATTGTGAAGTATATATGAATTATAAGTATTTTCTATTAATTATTGGAATAATATTAGTTTCAAATCTATTGTTTGCAACAACAATCGATGAAACCACTTTAAATATATTAAATAAAGGCGATATTGTTGTTGAAAAAGGAAATAGTTTTTGTAAAGATTATTCTTTTAATCTAAAAACTGATGAATTTACAGAAACCTATCTTCAATTAATGCTAAAAAACTACATACCTATATCTAAAGGTGTTGCAATTAATATAAAGGTAAATGATAAAAACATTACAGAAATAATTGATAAGGATATTAAGGAAAAAAATATAGTTTATTTAGGAAAATTAGAATCTATTAATAACAAATTAGAAATTTGTGTTGAAAATAATTTTTTACCAAGATTAATTATAGATTCAGATAGTTTAATTGGAACATATTATAACTCAAAAATAACTGATGATGATTTTTATCAAGATGCACCTTCTATAGCATATGTAAATACCTTAATACCTATAACCATACATGTAAGAAATAGTGGTTATGCAGATACTTATATTGAGCTTGAAAATGCATCGAATTTATTTATATACAATTCAAATTTAGAAAATGTTTCAGGAGAAACAAGTTTTCAAGGAATTCTTAAAGCACAAAGTGAAATTAAAATAGATTATTTTGTAAAAACAGATTCAAATAATACTTTTGCAACCCCTATTGCAAATTTAAAATATAAAGATGTTTTTGATCAAGAAATTACAAAAAAAATTAAACAAAAAATAATAAATATTTCAGAAAAAGAAAATGCATTAGAAAATCACATTGATATTCAAAAAATTATTACTCCTAAAGAAGAACAAACAGGGCACTTAATAATAATTAATAATTCTGAAAAAGAAGTTACAGATCTTTATATTAAACCTTATTTTAATGGAGAAATAATTCTTTCTCAAGAAAAAATAAATTTAATTAAAGCAAAAGATGTAGTTGAAATACCATTTATTATTAAAACCTATAAAGAAGGAGAACACACCTTAAATTTTAATCTTAATTATTTAGAAAATGAGGTTGTAAAAAATATTGGAACTCAGACAATAATTGTTAATTCAAAAAATCCAGATACTTCTGAAAATACAGCAATAACTATTTTATTAATAATTACTGTGTTTTTATTCATATGGATTGTAAAGATTTAAACAATTCTTTTAAATAATATTTCAAGATCTTTTATAGATAAAAATATAATTGTTGGTCTTCCATGAGCACAAATACCTTTATCTTTACAAAGATTTAATTTTTTAATAAGTTCTATTTGTTCATGTATGCTTAGATAATCATTAGCTTTAATTGATTCTTTACAAGATCTTAATTTTAAAAGACTATCTTTAAGTTTTAAAACTTCATTATTACCTTCTTCTATATCTTTTAAAAGATTTAAAAATAAATTCTTATCAAAATATTTATTTAAAAATAAAGGAATTGTCTTTAAAAAATAGACCTCGTTTTTTAGATAATATTCAAAACCAATTTTTTTAAAAATTTCAATATTATTATTTAAAATTTCTTTATGTGATTCAGATATAAAATCTAAAGAAATTTCTGAAATTAAATTTTGTTTTTCAACATAATCTGAATACTTCAATCTATTTTTTTCTAAATTTATTCTTTCATCAGCAGCATGTTGATCAATTAATATCATACCTTTGTCAGTTTCACAAATAATAAAGGTATTTTTTATTTGACCGAGTATTTTTGTAATATTGTGTTCAAATAAAGTTAAATTATCTGTATTATTAAATGAATTATTGTTTTCATAAAGTGGTTTTTGAAGATCACTTCTAAAAAATGGAACCTCTCTATTACTTGAAAAATTATTATTTGAATAATTATATTGAACTGGTTTTTCAAAAGAAGAATTATTAGAAGGCTTAGAAGAAATAAAATCTTTTAATGAATTATGTTCTAAAGCAGGTGCGAATTTACCTAAGGAGGCATCTAATTTATTTGATAATTCTCTTTTAAACTCAGATAAAAACAACATTTCATTCTGTAATTTAACCACTCTTTTTTTAGGATGTACATTTACATCAATTGTTCTTGGATCTAGTTCAATAAAAAGAATAAAAAATGGTTTTTGTTGTATCATTAAATAATCTTTATAAGAATCTATGATTGCTTTATAAATCTGAGGTGAAAACACAAATCTCTTATTAATAAATAAAAAATTTGAAGGAAAATAAACTGGATTTTGAGGATTTGTTAAAATCCCTTTAACTTTAAATAATTCAGTGTCAATATTAAGATTTATAGTTTTTGTTTTAATTTCAGAACCATATATTTGAACTAACCTATTTTCAAAATCTGTTTTTGGAAATATTATATTTTTCTTTTCAGAAATAAATTTAAAAGTGATGTTTGGGTTTAATAAAGCATTTGCAAGAAAAACTTCATATAATTTTGAATATTCAAAACTTTTTGATTTTAGAAATTTTTTTCTCACAGGAACATTATAAAATAAATCTTGAACTGTTATAGTGGTCCCTTTATTTGAAGATACTTGAGAAATATTGTTGTTTTCTAAAAGATATCCTTTTCCATCATTTGTTGTAGAAGAAACAATTTTAAATTTTGAAACAGCAGCAATTGTAGATAAAGCCTCACCTCTAAAGCCAAAACTATCAATAGAGTAAAGGTCATCAATTTTTTCAAGTTTACTTGTAGTATATTTTTCAAGACAAATTTCTAAATCTTCTTTTAAAATACCAGTTCCATCATCTTTTATTTTTATTAAATCTAAACCAGAAGATTTTATTTCAACAACTATTTCTGTTGCTTTAGCATCAACTGAATTTTCTAAAAGCTCTTTTAAAATATCGCTTGGCCCTTCAATTACTTCTCCCGCACTTATTAGATTTATTGTTTCTTGAGATAATTTTTTAATAAACATATATTTTCACTTATTTTTTATAATCTTCTAATTTTTTTTGTTCTTTTTTAAAAAGAATTCTTTTTTCATCTTGATTATTTTTTTTAACTTCTTGCAAATTAGTAGAAGATTTATTTTGTTTTAAAAAAACATCTTCTTCTAAATCCCTTTGAATTAATAATGCTTTTTCAATAATTTCTTCTGGAAGACCAGCAATTTTAGCAACTTGAATTCCATAACTTTTATTAATTCCACCTTTAATAAGTTTATGATAAAAAACTAAATTATTATCTTCTTCTTTTGCAGTAACATGGTAATTACTAATTCCTTCAAATAATTCTTCCATTTTATTTAGTTGATGATAATGGGTTGCAACTAAAGTTTTTGATTTAACTATATTATTTAAATAATCTGTAATTGACCAAGCAAGACTTAATCCATCATAAGTACTTGTACCTCTTCCAACTTCATCTAGAATAATAAAACTATTATTTGTACAATGATTTAAAATATAAGAAATTTCAGACATCTCAACTAAAAAAGTACTTTGACCATGTAAAATATCATCAGAAGCACCAATTCTTGTGAAAATTCCATCAATTAAACCAATTTCAGCATCTGTTGCAGGAACAAAGCAACCAACATGTCCAAGAATAATTGCAAGACAAACACTTCTCATATAACTACTTTTACCAGACATATTCGGACCAGTAATTATCATTGTTCTTTCTAAGTTATCTAAAGTACAATCATTTGGTATAAATTCAATATTTTTTTCAATAATTGGATGTCTTAAATTTTTAAATGTTAATTTATTAGAATCATTTATAATTGGTCTTGAATAATTATTATATAAAGATACATTTGCAAATGAATAATAAACATCAAGTTCTGAAATTAAACTTGCAACTAAACTTATTTCTTCTCTATAGGTATTGATCTCTTTACAAATTTCTAAAAAAATATTATATTCTAGTTCAATTCTTTTTTCTTGAGCATTTAAAACAATTATTTCTTTTTCAGATAATTCTTTTGTTGTAAATCTTTCTGCGTTTACAAGTGTTTGTTTTCTCTCAAAATAAGAAGGCACTTCTTTTGATTGTGCTTTTGGAATTTCTATATAATATCCAAATACTTTATTAAATTTTACTTTTAAAGATTTAATATTTGTTTCATTTTTTAATCTTGCTTCAAATTCAACTAACCAAGAATTAATATTTTTAGAAGTATAAATTAAATCACTTAATTCTTTTGAATAACCTGGTTTTATAAATTTACCTTCTCTAACTGTAAAAGGAGGTTCTTCAACAATTGAAATATTAATTAATTCATGTAATTTATCTAAAGTAATTAACTCACTGTTTAATATTTTTAAATTTTTAGAAGAAGTACTCTCTAAAATCATTTTTATTTTTGGAAGTATTGAAAGACTTTGTTTTAAAGAAATTAAATCTCTTGGATTTGCATTACCAAAACCAATTTTACTAATTATTTTTTCAATATCTCCAATATACGATAAATTAAAAGAAATCTCTTGCATTAAATGTTGATTATTAATTAATTCTTCAACAGAATCATAAATATCATTTAATTTTTCTTTATCTAGTATAGGGTGTAATAAATCAAAATATAATTTTCTATAACCCATAGGTGTTTTTGTATGATTAATTAAATGGAATAAAGAGTTTTTTATTGAAAAATCTTGAAGATTATAAACTAATTCTAAATTTCTAACAGTTTTTCGATCTAATTTTAAATATTTGTTTAATGAATATTCTTTTATAGTTGTAATATAGCTTAAATTTGAAAATTGAGTTTCTTTTAAATATTTAATAGCATTATATGCTGATAAAATAATTTCTGATGATTGGTTACTTGAAATCATCCCAAAAGGAGTTAAAGATTTCATGTTGAAGTGATTTAGTAGCTCTTGATAGGCAAATTCAACATCTAAATTTTCTGTATAGTTTATAATGGTGCTCGGTATTGCTTTTTTAATAAGATTAAGTTGATCTATATTTTTTAAAATATTCTTTGTTAATAATATTTCTTTTGGTTTATTTAATATAAGTTCATTTAAAAGATTTGAAAAATCATTAAAAGAAGTAATTTTAAATTCACCTGTAGTAATATCAACTAAAGAAAATCCAAATTTATCTTTATAATTTGTAATAGAGCATAAAAAATTATTATCATAGGAATCATTAAAAAAAGTACTAGGAGTAATTATTCTTGTAACTGCTCTTTTAACCAGACCTTTTGCAAATTTAGGATTTTCTATTTGATCGCAAATTACTACTTTTTTTCCAGATTTAATTAATTTTGCAATATAAGGATCAATTGAATGGTAAGGTATACCTGCAAGAGGAGCTTCAGTTGCCCCTTTACCTCTTTTGGTTAAAGTTATGTTTAGGATACTCGATGCTTCTTTTGCATCATCAAAAAACATTTCATAAAAATCTCCCGCTCTAAAAAGTAAAATACCTTCAGGGTATTGCTTTTTAGTTTCAACATATTGTTTCATCATAGGAGTATATGTTTTATCATCCATAATATAATATATAATAGAAAACAATTAAAAATAGTAATTTTAAATTTAAATAAAGATAAATGGCTCCGGTGGGATTTGAACCCACGACACATAGGTCTTCAGCCTATTGCTCTCCCAGGCTGAGCTACGGAACCATTATTTTTTTAAAATATTAAGGAAGTGAGCTCGGTGGGATTTGAACCCACGACACCTGGATTAAGAGTCCAGTGCTCTTACCAGACTGAGCTACGAGCCCTAATAATTATTTTAAAATAAAAAAATAATAGAAAGTGAATCCGGTGGGATTTGAACCCACGACACCTGGATTAAAAGTCCAGTGCTCTGCCAGACTGAGCTACGGATCCTTTTTTATATTGTACAAACCTAATATATAAAAAGATTATACTATATAATATATATACTAAACATTTATAAATAATTTCTATTTTATTTGTAAATTAAACATAACGAAAAAGTAAGAAAAAATGATTAAAATATTAAAATTAGATCACAGACCCCTTAGAGATAAAAGGATTACAACACATTGTGCTTTAGTTTCTAGGGCATTTAATGCAGATGAATTTTATTACTCAGGGATAGAAGATAATGTTTTTGAAAAAAATATAATTTCTATTAGTGATCAATGGGGTGGTAAATTTAATGCTAAATATATTGAATTACCAGAAACTTTTGTTGATGAATTTAAAGGAGTAATCATACATTTAACAATGTATGGAGAACAAATTGTTGAAAAAATAGAATTTATAAAAAAAGATTTTAAAACTAAAGATTTATTGATTATTGTTGGTGGTCCTAAAGTAGATAAATTTTATTATCAAAAAGCTAATTATAATATTTCTGTAACAAACCAACCACATAGTGAAGTTGCAGCTCTTGCAATTATTTTAAATTTTTTAAACCCAACTGCGTTATATGTGGATAAATTTAAAAATAATAAGATAAAACTAGAACCTGCAGAAAAAGGTAAAAAAGTAATCTCCTTAAAATAGTTTTGTAACATAATTATATTGTACAAGGAAGTGGTGCTATAATGAATAAATTGAAAAAAGACCTATTATCTGATAAATCAACAGCTATTTTTTTAGAACAAATTGCAGGACCTATGGCAATTAATGTTATAAAATTATTTAATAACGATGGATTATCTCCTGAAGATATTTCTAAAAAATTAAATGAAAAAATTACTGTTGTAAGATCTACATTAAATAGTCTTCACTTCAGAGGAATTGCATGTTATAAAAAACAAAGAAATGAAAATAATTTATATGAATTTATATGGGAAATAAAATATAAAAAAATAGTAGATGTTTTATTATTACAAGAAATTAAAAAATTCAAAAAATTAGAATATGAATTAACACAAAAAGAAGGACATGATTATTTTTTCTGTCCTAAAAAATGTAATGTAGAAGTTATATTTGAAGTTGCTGCAGCTTATAATTTTAAATGCCCTAATTGTAGTGCTAATTTAGAAATATTAAATAGTAAAAATAAAATTAATAAACTTAAAAGAGAAAAAAAGATTGTTGAAAAAAATATTAAAAAATTAGAAGAATTATTAAAAAAGATTAATGATAATACTTCTGGATATCATTGTGAATGATATTTATTGTTTTAAGTAGGTTTATATATATTTTGGTATATTAAAATATATATTAAGACTATTTTTATTAATTTAAAAAAAGCAGGGTGGGGCAGTCTGGAGTGCCCGTCGGGCTCATAACCCGAAGGTCGTAGGTTCAAATCCTACCCCTGCTACTTAAAATTATGGTTAAATTACTACTTTTCTTGGACATATTTTCACATTATAAATAACCTTATTTTAAATTAAAAAAAAGAAATTATAACCCTTATAAATAAAATAAAGGCTAAAAAAACCTCTATTATTAATAAAAACAAATAATAGATTTATTTTTTAAAAAATAACCTTAAATTAAGTATATTTTAATTGTAATTACCATGGTAATTACGATAAAAAACACTGATTATTATATAAAAATAGATAATAATTCATTATACTACATAATTATATATTAAGAATTATTAATTATATTTTTTAATAAATAAAATAATTAGTAATTACCATCAAATTAATCAAATAATTACGGTAATTACGATAAATAGGACTATATAATTACTGTAATTACCAATCTATTTAAAATAATTACGGTAATTACTATATATATGGGCTTACTAAAATTTATTAAAAAAATGTTTTCAAAAGAAAAAAATAATGAAAACAACACAACTACAAATAATAATACAAATATAGCTATAGAAAAAAACACAATAAATAGTGCAAATACTATACCCTATTCTTCTGAAAATATTAATAAAAATATTAACCAAAATAATAATATTAATGAAAATTTAAGTAATGAAAAATATTTAGAACAAGAAAAATTATTACAATTAAAATATCTTAATAATAAAAATAATATAATTGAAGATAATGTTCAAACAGCAGATGTTGAAAATATTTCAATAAAACAATTAAATACAATTTGGGATATTTTAAAAATTAAAGAAAACACTCAAGCAGAACATATTATTAATTCTATACCAACAGATAAATGGGTAACTATGGATGAAATAAGACATAACATAAAACTTAATTTTAATGTAGAATATTCTAATGAAAAAAGTCTTTATCCTTATTTAAAAACACTAACAGATATAAATTTAATAAAATTAAACAACACAGGTAAAAAAAGAACTTGGAAAAAAAATATTATATTTATTAAAGAAAATTAAGTAATTACTAAAAAATAATAGTAATTACTAAAAAAAATATAGTAATTACTTTACAAAACTAAATTTTATTTTTAATTTCTAAATAGTTATTATAAAATTTAATTAATTTTTCAGATTCTTCTTTAACTTCTTTAAACCATTCAAAATTAATTATATTTTCTACAATTTTAGAAATATTTGCTAAATGTGTTTTATCATAAATATTATTTTCAGTAATATATTTTAATTCATCATAAATATTTGTTTCTTTATTATTAAGATTAATTATCTTATAATTATATATATAATCTTCCATAATTTTAATAATATTTGAAGAATCTAAATCAATTTCATCAACAGTATATTTAACATCCCATTCACCTTTACTTTTCCAATTATGTGCTGGATTAATTCCTGTTGAAAAATAATCTATAATTTTATTTTCATAACCTTTAGGAATAATTACTGCGTTTCTTCCTGGTTTATAATGAGGTATGTCTGTTAAAATTCCTTTTCTAATATATAAATATGGTTTATTATTTTTTTTAGTTACATTTTGTTGATAACCATAAATAGATCTAAATACTTTTTGATAAAGATAAGAAGATCTATTAATATCATCTTTAAAAATAAATTTATATTTTATATATATTGATTTTATTTTACTCAAGAGAGACACCCCGTACTTCCTGTATTAAACATTTATTAAAAAAATAAATGTATTATGTATATATTTTATATATATATAATAATATATAATATATATAAATATATCTTAAAAATTAGATAAAAAATTAATTAAGAAAGTAATTTTATTAAAAATTACCTTCTTGCTGAATATTTACTCTTATAACCTATATATTTTTTTCTTATTGCTGCATCTTTACTTTTAGCAGGATCCACTACTTCTTCATCAACCATTTTAACTTCTTTTTTGTTAGTTGGTACGTTTCCTGCATTAATTAAAATAATATCATCAGCAGATATAACTTTATTATAAGGTATACTGTGTTCAGTTATTATTTTTTTAGCTTCAATTTTAGAATTTACTTTTAAAGGTTGAGTTGTTATTGTTTCAATAACACCTTGTTCAATATTTACTATTAAATCATGAACTTTTCCTCTATAAGTAGCATCTGTTTGGTAAATATCCATACCAAATAATTTTGAAATTCTTGTTGTCATTTATAATTCCTCCAATAAAATAAATATTAATTATAATATGTGTTATACAAAAGATTTATATATCTATTTATTTAATTAATAGACTTTATGTTTAATAATTAGTTTACTTTCCAAATAGTATTTTTTTAACTAAATTTTCATAAAATTATAATAATTATTACAGGAAGTGTGGGGTCTTGCTTCCTTTATAGATCATCTAATGGATTTTTTATAATTTTTAATTTATTTGTATTAACTTTAGTGTATATTTGGGTTGTATTTAGGTTAGCATGCCCTAGTAATTGTTGTATGTATCTTATATTCACATCATTTTCAAGCAGATTAGTTGCAAAAGAATGTCTTAAGGTGTGTGGAGATACTTTTTTATCAATTCCTGCTCTTTTAGCTGCTATTTTTAAAAATTTTTGAACAGTATCTACAGATAATGGTTTTCCAATACTATTACAAAATAAATATTCTGATGATATTTGTCTATTTTCAAGATATTTTTTATATTCTTCAACCCATTTTTTAGAAAGTATTATTATTCTATCTTTATTTCCTTTACCAGAAACAACTTTTCCAGTATATTCATTAAAATCTAAATCTTTATACTTCATTTCCATACATTCAGAAATTCTAACTCCTGTTGAAAAAATAAATTGTGTAATTAATTTATTTCTCAAATCTGTTATATTTTCTAAAAGTAAAATTATTTCTTTAGAGGTTAAAACCACAGGTATTTTTTTAGCTTTTTTTGGTAATTTAATTTTAAGTTCTAGATCAATTTTTAAAAAATTTGAATAAAAATGCTTAATTGCAGAAAGCACTAAGTTCATTGTAGTACTTTCAGCTTTTTTTTCTTGTTTTAAATAAGATAAATATTCAATAACATCATCACTATTTATAGTAATTAAATCTTTTTTAATAAATTTTGAAAATAATGTTATATACATTGAATACATATCAATAGTTTTATCACTATAACCTTCAATATTTAATTCATTTTTAAATTTATTAATTAATTTAAGGTTGTTTTCTAAAATATCCATGTAATAATCATTTTTTCTATATAATGTTATATTTTATAATATTATACAGAATATTATTTATATGTTTTTAATTATTACTACATAATTTTTAATATTATTAAACATAAACTTGTTTTATCTAAAAAAAACCTTCCATATATTTTGTAATTTTAACCAAACACTATAAAAACAAAATACCCTATTATATTTCAAACACAAAACATTTTTATAAAAAATAAGGGGTTTATAAAAATGAGTTATGGTAAATTTCAAATTTATACAGGTGATGGAAAAGGAAAAACCACTGCTGCTATAGGTTTATCTATTAGAGCTGCCGGAAGAGGTGCTAAAGTTTATTTTGTTCAATTTTTAAAAAATCAAAAAACTGGAGAACAAAACACCTTACCTTTAATTAAAAACATTACTTTCAAAAGATTTGGATTTAAGGAATTTATAATTAATAATAAAATATTAAAAGAACATATAGAAACAACAAAAAAAGCAATATTATATGTTGATAAAATTTTAAAAAAAGAAAAAATAGATGTTTTAATTTTAGATGAATTGAATATTATTCTTTATTATAATTTAATAACAATAGAAAAAGTTAAAGAAATTATTAATATTTGTAAACAAAAAAATATTGAACTTATAATAACTGGCAGAAAACCAAACAAAGAATTAATTAAAATTGCAGATCTTGTAACTGAAATGAAAGAAATTAAACATTATTTTAAAACAACTTATGCAAGAAAAGGAATTGAATTTTAAAAAAAGCAAAAGAGGGATTTTTTATGAACATGGTTTTAAAAATAAAAAAAATTACACAAATTAAAAAAAGAACAGGTGAAGTTGTAGATTTTAATAAACTAAAAATTAAATCTGCTATTTTAAAAGCAATGAAATCTGTTGATCAAGTTAATGAATCTTTATTAGAGACATTAGTTGAAAAAGTAATTTTAGTTTTAGAATCTAAATTTGTAAATAAAGTTCCTTCTGTTGAAGATGTTTCAGATACTATAGAATATGTTTTAATTGCAACTGAACAAACTGAAGCTGCAAAATCATTTATTCTTTATAGAGAAGAAAAAAGAAAATTAAGAGAAAATAAAGAAATTATTGAAGATAAAGAAATTGTTAAAAAATTAAAAGATGCTAAAGTTTCTCTTTCAAAACAAGCAATTAATGTTTTAAATAATTCAGATGCTTTTAAAGATTTAGGTTTAATTATTTTTTTAGATAGGTATTCTTTAAAATCTAAAAGAGATCAAATAGAAGTAGGTGATCTTGTAATCACTATTACAAAAGAAGATCCTAAATACCCTAAAAAAGATATTGGTATTGTAAAAGATATTGTTAATAATAAATTACATTTACACATGATTACTGGTGTTTATGCAGACCAATATTATAATTATGAATTTATTCAAGATCAAAGTAAATCAGAAAAACCATCAGAATCTGTTTTTGATACTTATAAAAGAGTTGCAAAAGCTGTTGCAAGAGTTGAAAAAGATGAATATCTTAAAAATAAATGGTTTGAAGAATTTTATGAACAATTAAAAAATAACCATATTTCTCCTGGAGGAAGAATTCTTTCTGGTGCATCAGTTGATGATTTAGGTTATACTTCAAATTTAACATTATATAATTGTTATGTGATACCTTCTGCTAAAGATTCTAGAAGTTCAATTATAAAAGATGCAGCTCACCAAATGACTGAAATTTTTTCAAGAGGTGGTGGTGTTGGAACTTCTCTTTCAAGTTTAAGACCAGCTTATGCATATGTAAGAGGAGTACATGGTAGATCTTCTGGAGCTGTTTCTTGGGGTGGTTTATTTTCTTTTATAACTGGTTTAATTGAACAAGGTGGATCAAGAAGAGGTGCTCTAATGCTTATGCTTGATGATTGGCATCCAGATATTTATTCTTTTATTGATTCAAAAACTAAATCTGGTGTTTTAGAACATGCAAACATTTCAGTAAAAGTTTCTGATTCATTAATGGAAGCTGTAAAAAATGATGATGATTGGTATTTAGAATTCCCAGATTATGAAAATGCAACTTATTCTGAAGTTTATGATCAAGAATGGGATGGAGATTTAAAAGGTTGGAAAGAAAAAGGATATCCTACAAAAATTTATGAAAAAGTAAAAGCTAGAGAACTTTGGAAAAAAATAATTCAATCTGCATGGAAATCAGCAGAACCAGGTGTTGTTTTCATGGAAAGGTATAATAAATTAAGTAATAGTTATTATTTTAATAAAATAGTTGCAACAAATCCATGTGGTGAACAAGGTCTTCCTCCATGGGGTGTTTGTAATCTTGGACACCTTTATTTAGCTTCTTTTGCTGAAAAAGTTGGGGAAGATGAAATTGGTCCTCTTTATGAATTTAATTGGGATAAATTAAAAAAATCTGCAAGAGTATTAACTAGATTTTTAGATAATATAATTGATTTAACACCATATTTCTTTTCAGAAAATGAAAAAGTTCAAAAATCAGAAAGAAGAATTGGTGGAGGAACTTTAGGTCTTGCAGAATTATTAATAAGATTAAGAATTAAATATGGTTCTAAAGAAAGTATAAATTTTATTGATAAATTGTATAAAACAATAACTTGTGAAATGTATTCTACTTCTGCTCTTTTAGCTGAAGAAAAAGGATTCTTCCCAAAGTTTGATAAAGAAAAATACTTAAATAGTAATTTTATTAAAGAACTTCCTTTAGAAATTCAAGAAAAAATTAAAGAAAAAGGAATTAGAAATGTAACTTTAATAACTCAAGCACCTACAGGTTCTACTGGAACAATGATTGGAACTTCTACAGGAATAGAACCTTATTTTGCTTTTAAGTTTTATAGACAATCAAGACTTGGTTTCCACGAAGTAAATGTTCCTTTAGCACAAGATTATATTAAAGATGGAAAACTTCCTGATTTCTTTATTTCAGCAATGGAATTATCTCCTGATGATCACATTACAGTTCAAGCAGCAATACAAAAATGGACAGATTCTTCTATAAGTAAGACTGCTAATGTTCCTGCAAATTTTACAGTTGAGCAAACTGAAGAACTTTATATTAAAGCTTATGAACTTGGATGTAAAGGAGTTACAATTTATAGAGATTCTTCAAGAGATGAACAAGCTTTATCAACTGATAAAAATTTAGAACAAAAGAATGCAAAATCTATTAAAAAACAACTTGATGAAAAAACAAAAAAAGTAAAAGTTCAAGAACCAGTTGTTGAAGAAGAAAAAGAAGATGTAGTTTATGGTTCTGAAGCTGGAGAAACTTGCCCTTCATGTAGAAAAGGTGTTATGATTAAACTTGGTGGTTGTACAGAGTGTTCTGCAGGTTGTGGATTTAAAGGTTCTTGTGATATGAAAAATTAAAAAAGAGGTTTTTTTAAAATGATTAATGTAAAAAAATTAACTGAAACTGCAAAATTACCAGAAAGAGCACATGATGATGATGCAGGATTTGATTTATTTTCTGATGAGGATGTTGTTATTCCTGCAATGGAAAGAAAAGTTATAAAGACAGGAATCTCTGTTTCAATTAATTTTGAATCAACTGATTATAGTTGTTATTTAAGGATTGCTCCAAGATCTGGACTTTCTGTTAAAAAAGGAATTGATGTTTTTGCAGGTGTTGTTGATTTAGGGTATAGAGGAGAAATCATGATCTGTTTATTTAATTCTTCAAAAGAAGATTTTGAAATTAAGAAAGGAGATAAGATAGCTCAAATGATACCTACATTAATTTTAAAAACAAATATACAAGAAGTAAATTCTCTTGAAGACACTTCTAGAGGAGAAAAAGGTTTTGGATCTTCTGGAAATTAAATATGTTTTTAAATTTATTAGTTTAATTATATTTATTTTACAAAAAAAATAAAAAAGTGATATGGAAAATGATTGAAAATATATCTTGGATTTTACCTTTAGTAATAGGTATTGCAATTTGGGAAATGGTTTGGAAAGGTATTGCTTTATGGAAAGCAGGTACAAGAAAAGAACTTGGTTGGTTTATTTGTATTTTTATAATTAATACAGCAGGAATTTTACCAATAGTTTATTTACTTTTCTTTTCAAAAAAAAATAAAAAATAGAATTATATAACACCTTTTTCTAAATTATTTTTTTTATTTTTTCCTTTTTCTTTTTCTATATTTTTTATTTCTTTAATTGCTTTTTTAATATGTTTTTCAGTTATTAAAAGATTTTTTTCATTTCCAACTATGTTTTCTCTTAAAACATCCATACCAGCTTCTCTAACAACAGCTTCAATTTCAGCACCTGAAAAGCCATCTGTTATTTTTGAAAGTTCTTTAATATTTATATTTTTATCAGTATTCATTTTATTTAAATAAACTTCAAATATTTTTTCTCTTGATTTTAAGTCTGGATTTGGAATTTCTAATTTTAAATCAAATCTTCCTGGTCTTAAAAATGCTGCATCCACTATATCTAATCTATTTGTAGCACCAATAATAACAATATCTTTTAATTTTGAAACACCATCCATTTCTGTTAATAATTGTGCTACAACATTATTAGATGCACCTGATAAATTTTCAGAAGATTTTCTAGAAACTGTAATTGCATCAATTTCATCAAAGAAAATAATTGCTGGTGCAAGTTGTCTGGCTTTTTTAAAAACATCTCTAATTTTTTTTTCAGATTCTCCAACCCATTTATTAAAAATTTCAGGCCCTTTTATTGATATAAAATTTGCAGAGCTTTCATTTGCTATTGCTTTTGCAATTAATGTTTTTCCAGTACCAGGTGGTCCATAAAGTAAAACGCCTGCAGGAGGTGTTAATTTTAATTCTTTAAATTTATCAGGATATTTTAAAGGCCATTCAATCATTTCTTTTAATTTTTGTTTTTGCTCATCAAGCCCACCAATATCTTCCCAAGTAGTTGTAGGTATTTGAACTTGCACTTCTCTTAATGCAGAAGGTTCTACAACATTTAGCGCGTCCAAGAAATCTTGGTGTGTTATAATTAATTTATCTAATATCTCTCTCGATAAATGTTTCCCACTTTCTTTATTAATTAAAGGCATTAATCTTTTTATTGCTTTTAATGCAGCTTCTTTACAGAGTGCTGAAATATCAGCTCCAGAAAATCCATTTGTAATTTCTATAATTTCATCTATGTTAAGATCTTTAATAGGCATTCCTCTAATATGAACTTGTAATATTTCTTTTCTTGCTTCTTTATCAGGAACATTAATTTCAAGTTCTCTATCAAATCTTCCAGGTCTTCTTAATGCAGGATCAATTGAATCTGGTATATTTGTTGCAGCAATAACAACAACTTGTCCTCTTGCTGTAAGACCATCCATTAATGTTAAAAGTTGTGCAACAACACGTTTTTCAGTTTCTCCATGAATGTTTTCTCTTTTTGGAGCAATAGCATCAATTTCATCAATAAAAATAATTGCAGGTGCATTTTCTTCTGCATCTTTAAAAATATCTCTTAAATTTTCTTCTGATTTTCCATAAACTCCTGAAACAATTTCAGGACCATTAATAGTTATAAATTTTGCATCAGTTTCAGATGCTACTGCTTTTGCAAGTAAAGTTTTTCCTGTTCCTGGAGGTCCATAAAGTAAAACTCCTTTAGGAGGAGATATACCTAACTTTTTAAAAATCTCTGGTCTTTTAATAGGAAGTTCAACCATTTCTCTTATAGCTTCAATTTCTTTTTTAAGCCCACCAATATCATCATAAGTCATAGAAGGGGTCTTTGAATCTTCTGCCTTTTCTGAAATAATTACTTTTGTATTTTCAGTAATCCTTACAGCATTTTTAGGAATTGTTTTATTTACAATTAATTGTAAGTCTCTATAACCATCTTCTGTTAGAATAGGAAGCCCTGGGATTTTAACAATGTTTTTTTCAACAATATTAATATTTAATAATTTTTCTTTAATTAAACTTTCAACATCTTTAGTTAAATTTATTTTTTTATTTTTTTCAATAATAGGTGCAAGGTTAATTGTTTCACAAGGCAATACATTTGCTTTTTCTATAAAAACAGAATCATCTATTGATGCACCAGAGTTATGTCTTACAATACCATCTATTTTTATTTGATTTAAACCAGCATCAAGTTCTGTGCCTCTAGTTGCATAAGCTAATGCTCTTTTAGATCCTTCAATTAATATTACATCTCCAATAGTTAATTTCATTTTATCAAAAACAAGTGGATCTAATTTTGCAATACCTTTTAAAGCATCTTTAATATCTGTTTCTTTAACAGTTAATATTATTTTTTCAACCATATTTTTTTACACCTTTAAAATAAATTATATATAGTAAGAAACTACTTAAAAATATATTTGTTTTTTTATTAAATTAGTTAATTTGTTTTTTTATAATTGTTTTAAACAAATGTCCAAGAAATATAGTGTTTATTTTTTCTTTTTGTAAACTCTTTTTTTAGGTGGTGTGCTCTCTTTTTTATCATTAGACAAATCTTCTTCTTTAGACTCAAGAGCATCGTCTTCTTTCATCTTTTTTAAAAATTCTTCTTTTGTAGGGCATTTATGGTTTAAACACATTTCATAACTTTTTCCTCTCTTAGAAGAAACTTTTATCATTGGAAATCCACAACTTTCACAATATGCGTCTTCAATAGGAGTTACAATTTTGTTTTGAGGTAATGGAAATGTATTTTTACATGCAGGATATCCTGAACACGCAACAAATTGTTTACCGGTTTTTCCATGTCTTATAATTAAATTTTTTCCACACTTATTACATTTCCCAATGTAATTTTGTTCAGCAATTCCCCCTCTAAGTTCTTTTGCAATTGCATCTTTTTCTTTTAAAAGTATTTTTATAATTTCATGAAGTATTTTTCTAGATTCATCAACAACATCTTCTTTAGTTTTTTTACCAGATGCTACTTTTTCCATTTCGTTTTCAATATCAGCTGTAAGTTTAGGTTTTGTAATTGCATCTGAATGTTTATTTAAAACACTACAAACAGATATTGCAATTGGAGTTGGTTCAATTTGTTTTTCAGGTTTAATATATCCTCTATCTTTTAATTTTTGTATAATTGCAGGTCTTGTAGATTTAGTCCCTAAGTTTTGATCTTCCATTAATTTAATAAGTCCACCTTCAGTATATCTTGGTGGAGGTGTTGTAACTTTTTTATCTAAAAATTTATCTTTAATATTTACAATATTTCCTTTTTCTAAAAATGGTAAAATCACTTCATTTAATTTTGAGAAAATATATATTTTTTTCCAACCAGGGTCAATTATCCTTTGTCCATTAACAACAAAAGGTTCTTTTAACACATCAATTAAAACTGATAAATTCTCTGTTTTTGCATCTGTTGAAAGAGTTGCAAGAAATCTTCTAACTACAAGATCATAAATTCTTTTTTCAGTTCCTGATAAATCTACAGCAATATCTACAGGGTAGATAGGAGGGTGATCAGTTGTTTCTTTATTACCTCTAGATGGTTTTATTGGTTTTTTTAAAATTTCTTTTACATCTTTTTCATATTCTTTAAGACCACTTAGTTTTTCTAAAATACCTTTAAAATCTAGACTTGCAGGATATACCGTGTTATCTGTTCTAGGATAACTGATTATTCCTTTTTGATATAAACTTTCAGCTGTATTCATTGCAGTTGTTGTTCCAATACCTAAAGAACTTGCACTTCTTAAAAAATTAGTTGTATTAAAAGGAGTAGGTTTTTTAAGTGTTTTTTCACTTTTTGAAACAGATATGACAGTGCCTTCTTTTGCATCTTTAATTTTTTCATATATTAAATCTGCTTTTTCAATATCAAACATTTTATTAAGTTTATGAGTACCTTCAAACTTAATTTTATCTTTTTCAAATAAAATCCTAATCACTCTATATTTTTCTTCAACAAACTTATTTCTTTCAAGTTCTTTTTCTACAATTAAATTTAATAAAGGTGTTTGTACTCTACCTGCTGATAAAAACAATTTTCCTTTTCTGTTTGCAATTACTGATAAATATCTAGTTAATATAGCACCCCATAAAAGATCTATTTCTTGTCTTGTAAAAACAGAATAAGCGTAGTTAAAATCAAGTTCTCTAAGTTCTTTAAAAGCAGTACTTACTTCTTTTTCAATTAAAGCACTAAAATAAGCTCTTTTTAATGTTGCTGAAGAATTTTTAATTTTTACATATTCATATGCTTCAAGACCAATGGCTTCTCCTTCTCTATCCGCATCTGTTGCAATTATTATTTCATTTAAATCTTTTCTTTTTTCTTTTAAAAGAGAAATAATTCTTTTTTCAACTTCTTTATATGTGAATTTTTTGTCAGCTAAAAGATCTAAATTAAATATACTCCAATAACCTTCTGGATTTTCAAAATCAACAGTATTTATATGTCCTCTTAAAGGTATCAGTAAATAATCTTCTCCATCTTTTTTAAAAGAAAAAGTATCTATACCTTTATCTTTAACTGTCGTAAATTTGTTTTTAGAAAGTATAGATGCAATTTTTTTTCCTGCAATTGCTTTTTCAGAAATAATTAGTTTCATTAATTAACAGCTCTTTTAAAAAGTTGTTTGTAATATTTTGCTTGGTAGGCTTTTACTGTTTTTATGTTCTTTTAAAATAGTTAAAACATTTACTTTAATTATTCCGTCTACAGAATAAATATTATCTAAAACTATTTTAAGATCAGGTTTATCTTGAGCGATTATTTTACAAATTAAGTTATATTCTCCTGTAACTTCACTTATATTTAATATATCTTCATTTTCTTTTAATTTTTTTATAATTTCATTTTTTTTAGAAGGATCTAAACAAATTAAAAGTTCAATAATTTCATTATAACCTATAATATTATAATCAATTTCTGCAAATATATTTTTTATAATTCCTCTTTGCTTAAGTCTTTCAAGTCTTTTCTTTATTGCAACATCTGTTAAGTTAATGTCTTTTGCAATATTTGCAAATGAAATTCTTCCATCATTTATTAATTTTTCAATAATGTGTTTATCAATTTTATCAATAATTTGCATTTTAATTCAACCTCTTTTAAGTATTCATTTTAATTGATGTCTAGGTTTTAATAAGTTATATTTGTTAAGATATATTTCAGTTTTTAAAATTTCAATAAATGGGATTACAAAAATTACAAAGAAACCTGTAGAGATTATAATTCCTGCAGATCCTTTTATTAAAACATCTATTATACTTGTAATTATAATTAATATAAAAGAACTAATAAATAATGTTATAAAATGAAACCAATTTCTTTTAAAATATTTTATACTTAAAAGAATTGATTTTGGAATTAATTCATTTTCAAGAATCATTATTTGTGGAACAAACCAAATCCCTATAGTTATTATTAATAAAATAAATTGCACAATAAAATTATTTAATATACCTATATCATAAAAAATAGAGGATATTAAAAATAATAATAAAAATGTTGAAAAATTAAATTTTAATAATTTATAAAAAGATTTTTTTATTTTATTAAAAGGAACAGTTTCAGAAAAATTATAATCTTTTCCAATCTTGTATATTAAAACTGTTTGAATCAATGAATAAATAAAAAACAATATAAATGTTGTAAATAGAAGAATAATAGTTCCTTGCAGAGTATTATTTACAATATTATAAGATATATTTAAAGTTCCTCCAAAAATACTAATTAAAGGATCAATAACAAATAAAAGAAAGATAAATAATATACTATAAGAAAAAGCTAGTTTGTAGTTTTCTACATATTTTTTAAAACTTAATACAAAATCCATAAATCACACACTTTAAAATTAAATCAGATATATTATATAATTAGTAGCAATTACTTTAAAAACCTAATCTTATGTTGTGTTTTATTTTGGATTATAAAATCTTTCCTTTTAAATAGTATTTATCAGCATCAATAATTTTAACTTTTAGTTTTTGTCCAATCTTTGCATTTTCATCAATTACAACTGATAAATAATTATTTGTTTTTCCAACAAATTTATTGTTTTTTCCAATTTCTGTAATAATTATTTCTTTTTCTTTACCAATTTCTAGTTTGTTTTTTTCTAAAATATATTTTTCAAATATTTTTGTAATTTCTCTTGATCTTTCTTTTTTAGTTCTAGAAATTAGATCTTTATATTTTTCAGCTTCAATATTTTTTCTCATTCCAAATCTTGAAAGATTAATAAAATTAGGTTTAATTTTTTTAATGACTTTTATTGTTTCTTTAAAATCTTCTTCTGTTTCTGTAGGGTATCCTACAATAATATCTGTTCCAATTGAAATTTCTGGTATTTCTTTTTTAAATTTATCAATTATTGTGTATACATCTTCAATTGTGTAATATCTATTCATTTCTTTTAAAACTTTATTACTTCCTGATTGAATAGGGATGTGTAGAAATTTATATATTTTCTCATTTTTATAAATTTTAATTAAATCATCAATAATTATTTTTAAATGTTGTGGATTTGCCATTCCAACTCTAATTTTAAAATCTCCTTTAATTTCAATAATTCTTTTTAAAAGCGTGTTTAAATTTTCATTAATATCAAAACCATAACATCCATTATCTTGTGATGTTAACAATATTTCTTTAGAGTTTTCTTCATTAACAGAATATTCAATTTCTTTAATTATTTTTTCAATAGGTTTGCTTTCAAGCCTACCTCTTGCAAATTTCACTGCACAGTAGTAGCAATTTCCTAAACATCCATTTGAAATAATTATTGTATCTGTATTTTTTTTTAAATTTTTTTTGTTATTTCCTACATTATTAATTATAACTTCTATTTTTTCTTTTTCTGAAACTTTAAAGTATTTTGCGTCTGGCATTTCTTTTACTAATGCTTCTTTATCAATATCTACTAAACATCCAAAAATAATTATCTTTTCTTGTGGTATTTTATTTTCTTTTAATTTTTTTAAAAAATTTAATATTTTTGTTTGTGTTTGTTCTTTAACCCCACAAGTATTAATAAGTATATAATCAGATTTTTTAATTTCTGCAAAATCTTCTGTAAAGTAATGCTCTTTAACTACATTTTCTGTATCTTTTTTATTAAGTGTACAGCCATATGTTTTTACAAATAGTTTTGACATTTTAAATCTTTATTTATTTTTTTGAAGCAATAATTCCTATTGCTCCTGAAATAATAAACTCTAAGAATGCAGATTTAAAAAAGAAATCATAATTATTAAAAATAAATTTAAATAATTCTTTCATTGGCAGATTATTTAAGTTAATAATATTCCAATAGAAAAAGAAAAAAGCTAAGAAATAACTAATAATTCCAACAATTAAAAAAATTATTAATAAATTATATTTATTTTTAATTTCCATATATTTTAATGTATATTCTGTAAAATAATACATTCCAAAGAATCCCACAATAGGAAGTAACATATACATTGGAGATTTAAAAAAATCACTTGGTGTTATAAAATATATTAATAAATAACTAATAATGATTGTTATTACAAACCAACTGATTAAAGAATAATTTATTTTTTTCATAGTTTTTCATAGTTTTAAAATTTTTATTTAAATTATAATATTAAATAATAATAGACTAAAAACTATAAATATCTTTCTTATTTAAAAAAACACTAATTTATATATTTTTTTATAGATTATATTCCTATGGCTGATAAAAAATCAGATTTAAACACAATTAGTTTTATTAATCAAAAGACTATTAAAAAAAAGGCAGCCATACCAAAGATTAAAAAAAAGTTTTCTATAATTAATTACTTTAAAGAAAACAAACCAATTTTATTAAAAAATTTAAAATATTTTTTCTTAGCCTCTTTTGGAGTTCTTTTTTCTCTTTTATTATCTGTTTTGATTTTTCCTGAAAACATAGGTTTATTTACAATAATTTTAACCACTTTGTTTTTAATGCCTCAAATATATAAACAATCTAAATATAGTCAATTGTTATTTGGAAGATCTAAAAAAATAGAACATAAAGGAATTAGCATGGTTGAAATGTCTGTTCCTAAAAAAACTAATTTTTTAAGATTCAATCAACTATACAATGAAAATAAAGATTTAGTTGATCTTTTTTTAATTTTTTTCTTAGGTATTTTTTTAACAATTATGTTATTTATTTTAATTGCTCCTTTTGAAGTTTCAAGCAATGCTTTTTCAACCATTGGGTGGGATAATAATCTTGTTCCTTCAAAAGATATTGGTTTTGATAATCAAGATAAATTAATTATTTTCAAAGAAATTTTTGTAAACAACTTATCAGTAATATTTGTTTGTTTTTTATTTGCTTTAATTTTTCCTTCGGCAGGAATTTTAATTGTTGTTTGGAATGCTATTCTTTGGGGGGTTATTTTTACTCAATATATGTCATTGTATAGTTTAGTGTATAATGTTTCTTTTTCAGTTGTTTTTCTTGCTGTTTTTTGGAGTGCTATACCACATATATTTTTAGAGGCAATAGGTTATTTTTTTAGCACCATTGCAGGAATTATTTTAGCTATTTCAATAAAAACAGATTTTCATGATACTGACAGGTTATTTCTAATTTTAAAATATTCAATTGTTCTTTTAGGTTTTGCAATATTTTTTGCACTAGCAGGTTCTTTCTTTGAAGCTTATTTCTATGATATTTTTAAAAATTTGTTTTTATAATTTTTATTTTTTAAAAAGTATTATAAATATATTGTATTACTATATTAATTGTAAAAATATAAATAAAGTGATTAATTTTGACATTAAAAACAGATGCTTCTTTTCCATGGACTGAAAAATATAGACCAAAGACTTTAGATCAAATGGTTGGTCAGACACATGTAGTCCCTAGACTTAAAAAATATGTTGAAAAAAGAAGTATGCCTAATCTTTTATTTGCAGGACCTCCAGGTGTTGGAAAAACCTGTTCTGCAGTAGCTCTTGCAAAAGAACTTTTCCAAAATACTTTTTCACAAGATTTTCTAGAGCTTAATGCTTCTGATGAAAGAGGTATTGGGGTTGTAAGAGGTGCTATAAAAGATTTTTCAAGAACTATTCCTTTAGGAGCAGATTTTAAAATTATTTTTTTAGATGAAGCAGATGCTTTAACAGTTGATGCTCAACAAGCTTTAAGAAGAACTATGGAAAAATACACTGGAACTGTAAGGTTTATTCTTAATGCAAATTATTCTTCAAAATTAATTACACCTATCCAGAGTAGATGTTCTCTTTATAAATTTAAACCAATATTAAAAGAAGACATAATTAAATATTTAACAATGATTCTTATAAAAGAAAATGTTTCTTATGATCAAGAAGCATTAGATGCAATTTATGATGTTTGTGAAGGAGATATGAGAACTGCAATTAATTATCTTCAAGCAGCTTCTTCTATTGGAGATAAGATTACAAAAGAAATAATTTATGAAGTTTCAAATTCAGCTCAACCTCAAGATATCTTTCATATGATAGATGCTTGTCTTGAAGGTGATTTTTTAAAAGCAAGAGGTTTTATGGAAAAACTTCTTTTTGAACAAGGTTTAAGTGGAGAAGATGTAATTAATCAAATTTATAAAAAATTTATAGTCTATCCTGAAGATAAAATTACAATTGATCTTAAAGTAAAAATTATTGATCGTATTGCTGAAATTAATTTCAGATTAGTAGAAGGTGCAAATGATAGAATACAGCTTGAAGCTTTACTTGCACAAATAATTTTATTAAACTCAAATAAATAAGGAAATGATGTTATGGCCTCATATATTGATGATTTAGTTGGAAAATATAGTTTAGAAAAAGATAAACAAAAAGAAGAAGCTAGAAAAGCTTCTGAAAATAATACTGAAAAGAGGGAAGAAATTTCTCTAGATTCAAAGAAAGAAACTTTAAAACAAGACAATTTCTTTGAAAAAAAATCAGTTGATATAGATTCTTCTCCAAAACCTCAAGAAAATTCTTCTTTTACACAAAATAAAAAAATAATGGATTTATCAGAATTTAATTCTTCTAAAAAACAAGAAAAAGTAAATTCTACAGAATCAGAAGATTCTTTATTTGAAAGATTAAAAGCAAAGAATGCTGAAACACAAGCACCTTCTGAAAAGAAAAAAACATTAGATATTGGTGATTTATCCGAAAAAGAAAAAAAATTAATTGATGATGATAAAGATTCTGTTTTTGATACAGATACTCAAAAACAAAATAAACTTGATGCCCTTTCAAAATTAAAAGCTCTTAACACAAACACAGAAATTAAATCCTCAGAACTTTCTGAAACAAAAGGAGATTCTGCTTTTGAAAAACAAGAAGAAAAAATAGATGGTGCTACATTAATTACAAAATATGGAGAGGTTAAAATCTATAGATTAGATTCTCAATCTATTTTACACTATTCAGTTCCAGTACCAAAACCAAATCCTAGTCAAAAAATAATAATTAATACTTTAAAAGAAGCAACTACAAGACTTGTAGCTTCTGATCCTTATAAAATAAGAGATCCTCTTCAAAGAAAAAACATATATTATCAAAAAGTAATTGATATTTTAGAAACTGCACAAGAGATAAACATTCCAAAACATCTTTATCCATTTTATGCAGATGCAGTTGTAAAAGAAATGACTGGTTATGGTGTAATTGAACCATTACTTGAAGACGATAAGTTAGAAGAAATTATGATTGTTGGTCCTAAAAAACCAGTGTATGTTTTCCATGTAGATTATGGAATGATGACAACAAATATTGTTTTCTTTTCAGATGATGGAATTAATGATATTATTGATAAAATTGCAAGATCTTTAGGAAGAAGTGTAGATATTTCAAATCCTCTTTTAGATGCAAGACTTCCAGATGGATCTCGTGTAAACGCAACTGTGCCTCCAGCATCAATTGATGGTTCTACAGTTACTATTAGAAAGTTCAGAGATGATCCTTACACTATAATTGACTTAATAAACTTTAAAACACTTAATTTAGAAGTTGCTGCATTCTTGTGGTGTGTTGTTGAAGGATTTGGTGCAAAGCCTGCAAATATTTTAATTTCAGGTGGAACAGGTTCTGGAAAAACAACTACATTAAATGTTCTTGCAAACTTTATTCCTGAAGCAGACAGAATATTAACAATTGAAGACACTGCGGAATTAAGACTTCCTATAAAGCACGTAATTAGATTTGAAGGAAAACCACCAGGCCTAGAAGGAAAAGGTGAATTAAGTTTAGAAATCTTAACTAAAAACACTTTAAGAATGAGACCTGATAGAATAGTTGTAGGTGAAATTAGACACAAAGAAGCAACTACTCTTTTCACTGCCATGAACACTGGTCACGATGGTTGTATGGGTACAGTGCACGCAAATTCTGCAAAAGAAACAATTGTAAGACTAACTTCTCCACCAATGGAAGTTCCTCCTTTAATGCTTGCAGGAATTGATTTTATAATTATTCAAAAAAGATTAAGAACTTCAAAAGGACAAGTTAGAAGAATCACAGCAATTGCAGAGATTATGGGTGTTTTAGATGGAGATCCAAAGATAAATATGGTCTTTGTATGGAATCCTGAAACAGATTCTCTTGAAAGAACTAAAGAACCTATACTTTACTTTGATTTAATTAAAACATACACAAATTTAAGTGATCAAGATATTTTGAATAAAATTAGTGATAGGGCAAAAATCCTTGAAGATTTACGTTCAAAGAAAATTAGATCTATAACTGAGGTTGCAGAGCAAGTCCAAAAAGAATATATACTAAAAAGATAGTATATATATTTAAAATAGAAATAAAGATTTTAATGGATTCAAAAAAATTAGAACTTTTAAAAAATGATTTAGAAAAAAATAAATCAAAAAAAGATGACTTAGATGTAGATTTAGATGCTGTTCAAAATATTGTTAAAAAGATGAAAGAAAAGGACAAAAATATTACATCTGAATCTTTATCTGAAGGTCATTTAAAAGAACTAAGAGAAGTAATCTCTCAAGGTAGACTTTCTCAGTTTGATGTTGATGCTGAAAATAAATTAGCTGCAAATACAGAAGGTGCACTTGAGAAAAGTGCTGCAAAATATTATAGACCTTTTAAGAAATTAATTGATTCTGTGGTTTTATATATTTTAAAGAATCCATTAGGTAAAAAAATATCTTATTATTTAACCTCTGCAAACTATAAAAGAACATTAGTGCAACATTTAGTTCTTTCAACAATCTTTTCTTTATTGATTGCAAGTTTTTTATCTTTTTTATTATTAATTATTTTTGTTGCAACAATGCCTTTATGGACAGTTAGTATACTTTTTATATGGCCAATATTATTTTTAGTATTTGTATTTATTTTATCATACGTTATTCCAATGCAGAAAGCAAAATCCAGAGGAGTTTATATTGATATTGAACTGCCTTTTGCTTTAAGACATATTGCAACAGAACTTCAAGCAGGTATTGGACTTTACAAAGTACTTCAATCTGTTGCTGCAAATGACTATGGTGTATTATCAGAAGAAATGAATAGAACTATTTTAGAAATTGAAAATGGTACTGATACAAAAACAGCTTTAAGACATTCTGCATTAAGAAGTCAATCTAAAAATTATAATATTGCACTTTTCCACATTGTAAGAACATTAAATACTGGTGGTAATTTAGCAAATACAATTAATAGTGTTGCAGACACAGTATCTTTTGATCTTTTAGAGTCTACTAAAACATTTGGAGAAAAAATGAATTTCTTCGGAATTATTTTTATTTTCATGGCTATTGTTATGCCTGTATTTGCAGCTATTTTAGGTGCAATTGCAAATGCTCCTCTTGGACAAGATGGTGCTTTGTTTTTACCAGGTGTTATGACACCAACAACATTAACTTTAATTTATGCTGTGGCATTACCTGTAATATTCATCTTTTTAATCTATTATATTAAAATGATTGAACCAAAAATGTGATTTTATTTGAGTAAAGTATTAGACAGATATCAAGTATTTTTATATGCTTTAAAAATAAAGATTCCTGCAAAAATATGGATTGTTTTAATCTTTTTTGCAAGTGTATTCTTAGGAATAATTGGTTATTTCTTAGATATTAAAATTGGACTTTTATTATTTGTAAATGCATTAGTTTTAGGTCTTGGACTTCCAATGTATCTTTATTTTAAAAAGATTAGAGCAATTGAAAGATATTGGCCAGATTCTTTGAAGTTAATTGCAGACACTATGAAGGCTGGTTCTTCATTTGATTTTGCTTTAAGAGAAGTATCCACTGCTGATTTTGGACCTCTTTCTTTTGAAATTAATGAAGCTATCAGAAGACTTGAGATGGGAGATTCAATGTATGTTGCTTTAAGTTATTTATCTTTAAGAATTGAATCTAAAATTGTAAGAAGAACAATTACTTTAATTCAAGAATCTTTAAGAACAGGTGCTCAACTTGCAGATGTTTTAGAAGAAATTGCAAATGATACTAAACAATTATTTAGAGTAAAAAAAGAAAGACAAACAAAAACAATGCTTCAAACAATTTTTATTGTTGCAGCATCTGCAATTGTTGCACCTTTTATTTTTGGAATGACAAGAGTAATTACAGGTTTTTTAACAGATATTGCTGCAAACTCAGGAATTGCAGCAGCAGAGGCTTTACAAGTTTCTTTAGATGCTCAAAAAACAATCTTTTTACTTTTAGATATTTATATTGTAATTGAAATATTTGCAGCTTCTGCAATGATTAGTGTTATGAGAGAAGGAGATTTAAGCTTTGTAGTTTTATTTTTCCCTGTATTAATTACTATTGGATATATAGTATATTTTATTTCTCAAGTAATACTAAATTTAATGCTTTCAGGAATGGTTTAGATATGAAGTTTAAAAGATTAATAAAAGATAATAAAGGACAAGTTTCTTTAGAATTTATAATTATTACAGGTGTTGTAATATTAGTTGCGTTAACTGTTGGAATTTTTGTAAAACAGACTTCTGCAAAGAATGTTAAGACTGCAACTGACTATCAATCAATAGTTAATAATAGTTAAAGGTTTGAAATATTAAAAAGAAACATATATAAATATATTGTATGTAATATTTTAATTAATTTAACTAGTACAAGTTATTAGTTATACACTTTATGTGTGATGTTTAAAAAAATATAAAAAAGGTGTTTTAAAAATGAATAAAAAATTTAAAGGACAAGGTGCTCTTGAGTATCTTCTTTTAATCGGTGGTGCAGTATTAATCGCTGTTATTGTTATTGCATTACTTGTTGGTATGGGTGGACAATCTAGAGATCAAGCAGCTGCACAAGCAGACAAAGCTGGACAAGCTTTAGACGTGCCTCAACCATCACAAATCGTTTCTGTTTCTGCAAGATACACAGACTGTAATCTTGATTCAGGTACATTAGATGGTCTTGTAACTTTATCATGGAGACCATTAGGTGAAGGTGGAAGTCACGCATTACAAATTTATGACTCAAGTAAAAATGAAATTACTGGTCTTACAGGTACATATGCTGATGGTACTGCAATTGTATTTAATGACTTAAATCCAAATCAAGTAACAGGTCTTAGTATCACAGTTCCTAATATTAACGGTACTGCTACAACAAATAAATGTGGAGATTCTTACTACATTTATATTTCAACTACAAAGAATAACCAAACTGTTACATCACAAGGTTACTCATTCGGTTGGACAGATCAATAGATTTAATATAGTTTAAAATATAGCTTTAACTAGCTATATTTTATTTTATATTTTTTTTATTTTATATTTTTAATAATTACTAAAAAATAATTTGATATTTATGATAAATTTAAAACCACAAAAAGGACAAGGAGCAATGGAATATTTGCTTTTAATTGGTGCTACTATAATTATTGCAATTTCTGTGATTATTTTAATAACTAATATGAATGCTTCTAATAGAGAGGCTGCTTTAGAGCAAGATAAAGCTATTACAACTATTTTAGATAATACTTTAGTTCCACCAATTGTTACAAGTGTTGATTGTGAGGCTAGAGGAGATGTAACTATTAATTTAGTGTCTTCTGCTCCAAATACAGGTTATAGAATTAAAATAGATAATAATGATCCTTATCCAACAGGAACAGATGTTTTATATGTTCAAGAAGGAACTAGTGTTTTAAAAGTTCCTGCTAGCCTATTAGGCACAACATCAGCTGGAACTGAATATGAAGTTTCTGTTATAACTGTTAAAAATAATGTTCATTCAAGACCATCAACTCCTGCATCTTCATGTGTTGCAAGGTAATTAAAATATAGTGATTATATATTATGAATAGATTAAATTTACTTTTAAATGACCAAAGAGGTCAAGTTTCTATTGAATATTTAATCATGATTGTTTTTGGTATGATTTTAGTAATTACAACTGGTATTGTTATATTAAATTTAAATAGTTTTATAACTGTTGCAAAATCTAAAATATTAACTTATAGAGATAATATTTTAGCTTCTTTATAAATAATTTTTGTTGAGAAAATAATGTATGTTTAACTTTCCTTTTTTTGCATTTTCAATAACTTTATTATTTTTATTATTTGCAAGTTATTATGATATTAAAAAAAGAATTGTTCCAAATTTTTTAGTTTTATATTTATTGATTATAGGTGTTATTTTTAAAATTATAGAAACAATTTATTTTTCACAAATATCTATTCTTCTTAATGCTCTTTTATCTTTCGGGATAACATTTATTGTAGGTTATATTCTTTGGGAATTTGGTTTTTTTGCAGGTGGTGAT
>JAQVRT010000023.1 GCA_028700905.1 Candidatus Iainarchaeum sp.
ATATTTATAAACATAATGATTAAAGAGAAAAAAGGAAAAAAGTTAAAAAAACAATACTCTTTAAATAAAAATTGGTTTATATAATTATATATGAGTATAAGTATTAAATATCTTGGACACTCATCATTTCTGTTAACTATCGATAAAAAGAATATTTTAACAGACCCTTTTTTTAAAAATGATTCGTTAGGAAAAATGGAAAGATTAGTCCCTTGTCATCATAAAGTTGAAGATCTTCCAAAGATTGACACTATTTTAATAAGTCACGAACACACAGATTCTTTTGATAAAGATTCAGTAAACTATTTATCTAAAAAATATAATCCAAAGATTATATCTCATTACAGTATCTTGAAAGATATTGAAGGCCTTGAACATAATAAAGTTTCAATTGAAGAATATCAAGCAAAAGATATCAATAACATAAATATTCAAGCTCTTCCTGCACATCACCCTGGTGCGTTTTATCCTTTAAGTTTTTTAATTAAAAACAAAAAAGGAAAAACTGTTTATTTTGCAGGAGACACTTATATGACAAAAGACCATGACACTATAAAACCTGACATTGCACTTTTACCAATTGGTGGAAAAAGAACAATGGATCTTGGAACTGCAATTAGGGTTATGAAAAAAATGAGACCTAAATTTGTAATTCCAATGCATTATGATACTTTTGAAGATATTAAAAGAAATCCTCAAGAATTAATCTATAGGTTTGGAAAAAACTATACAGATGTTAATACAGTTATTTTAAATCCAGGTAAAACTTTTAAATTTAAAAATTAATAATCTTTAATTTCTAAAGAAAAAAGATCATCTGGAAGAGAAATATTCTTTTTATTTTTTAAATTAGCTTCTAAATCTTTATATCTTGAAGACACATGAACTAAATATAGTTCTTTTGCTTTTATTTTTTTTGAAAAACTAACAACTTCTGAAAAAGAAGAATGTTTCTTAAGTTTAGCTTTTTCTTTTTCTTCATCTAAGAAAGTACACTCATGCACTAAAACATCTGGAGATTCAATAAATTTAGGATGTTTTTTTAAAACAGCAGTATCTGTAAAATATAATATTTTTTTACCTTGTTTTTTGAAAGATAAATCCATTACTTGACTTGGTTTTATAATTTTACCATCTACCTTAATTGATTTTCCTTCTTGAAGTTTTGAAAATAAAGGTCCTTCTGGTATTTTAAGTTTAATTGCTTTTTGTTTATTAAACTTACCAATTTTATCATTTACTTTAAAACAATAACCATAAGATGGAACTGTATGATCAAGCTTTACAGAAGTTATTACTCCATTATCAATCTTTATTTTTTGATTACTTTTAATTTGTAAAATATTTATTTTAAAAGAAAGATTTATTCCACCAGCTTTTAAAAAATTTTCAAGAAAAGTTTTATAACCAAAAGGAACATAGATGTTAAGTTCATCTTCTCTTTTTAAAAGAGACATGCTTGATAATAAACCTAAAAGTCCATAATAATGATCTCCATGAAAATGTGTTATAAAAATACTTTTTATTTTTTGAATACTTTGAGAAGTTTTTAAAATTTGTTGTTGAACATTTTCACTTGCATCAAAAAGATAATTACTTCCTCTATAATTAATTAATAAAGAAGTTAAGTTTCTAGATTTAGTTGGAGTAGATGCACTTGTTCCTAAAAAATAAATATTAATATTATCAGCCATATAAAATATATAAAAACAAATGTATTTTAAGGATATTGATACATCTATTATATATCATATAATATTTAGATTCTAATTTTAATAAAAATAAAGAAAATTGAGAAAATATGAAAAAAGAAATTAAAGTAAAAGAACTTGTATACAAAGATACAAGTGAAATAATAATTCCAAAAAAAACAATTGATCAAGTAATTGGTCAAGACAAATCTATAAATCTTATTAAAAAAGCAGCTCACCAAAAAAGACATATTCTTCTAATAGGAGAACCTGGAACAGGAAAATCTATGCTTGCAGCTGCTCTTGCAGAGATTTTACCTTCTTATCAATTAAAAGATATTTTATCATATCCAAATAAAGAAGATTCACATAATCCAATAATTAGAGTTGTAAATGCAGGAGAAGGAAAAAAAATTGTAGAAGATGCAAAACTACAAGCTATGAAAAATAATAGTTCTCAAAGACTATTAAGTTTTATACTTCCAATGGCATGGCTTATTCTTTCAGTTGCTTTATGGCAATTTAAAGTTATTTCAGACACAGTTTTTGCAGCAATGCTTATTCTTTCTGGATTTATAATGATTGCAACTGCCTTAAGTTTACAAATGATGCAAAAAACAAAAGGATTAGTTCCTAAAATATTAATAGACAACTCTAAAAGAAAAGAAGCACCTTTTGTGGATGCTACTGGTGCAAGAGCAGGTGCTTTACTTGGAGATGTTTTACATGATCCTCTACAATCAGGTGGTCTTGGAACTCCACCTCACTACAGAATTATTCCTGGGATGATACACAAAGCAAATGAAGGAGTTTTATTTTTAGACGAAATAGCATCTCTTTCACCAAAATCACAACAAGAACTTTTAACTATATTACAAGAAAAAAAATACAGTATAACTGGACAATCAGAACTTTCAAGTGGAGCTATGGTAAGAACAACACCTGCACCTTGTAATTTTATATTAGTTGCAGCAGGAAACTACCAAGATCTTGAAAAAGTTCATCCTGCTATAAGATCAAGAATTAGAGGTTCTGGTTATGAATGTCAAATGAATGTTGATATTCCAGATAATACTGAAAACAGAAATAAAATGGCACAATTTGTTGCACAAGAAGTAATTAAAGATAAAAAAATTCCACACTTTACAAAAAATGCTGTAGAAGAAATTATTTTTGAAGCTAGAAAAAAAGCAACTAGAAAAAATCATTTAAGTTTAAAATTAAGAGAACTTGGTGGACTTGTAAGATCTGCAGGAGATATTGCAAAAGAAAAAGGATTAAGTCTTGTAACTGAAAAAGAAGTTATGGAAGCTAAAAAACTATCTTCAACTTTAGAACAACAAATGGTTGAAAAAATGATGGATGTTAAAAAAGAATATGACATTTATAAAACAACTGGTAAAAAAGTTGGAAGAGTAAATGGACTAGCTGTTATGGGAATGACAGAAGCAGGAATAATGCTTCCTATTGAATGTGAAGTTACATTTGCACAATCTCAAAATCAAGGAAAAGTTATAGCTACAGGAAAATTAGGAGAAATTGCAAAAGAATCTGTTGAAAATGTTTCTGCAATTTTTAAAAAATTAACTGGAAAAGATATCTCAAACTATGACATACATGTTCAATTTTTACAAACACATGGAGTTGAAGGAGACTCAGCATCAATTTCTATTGCATCAGCTGTAATTTCTGTTCTTGAAAATATACCAATTAAACAAACAATAGCAATGACAGGATCATTATCTATCAGAGGAGAAGTTTTACCTGTTGGTGGAGTTACAGGAAAGATTAATGCTGCAATTAACTCAAAGATTAAAAAAGTATTAATACCTTTTACAAACAAAGAAGACGTTGTTCTTTCAAAAGAAGCTCTTGACAAAATAGAAATAATTCCTGTTAAAACAATTAAAGAAGTTATAGAGCATGCTTTTGAAGATGGTGCTAAAAAAGAAAAACTATTAAAGAGATTAAAATCTCTTTAAAATTCTTTTTTTTAAATTAACATACTTGACAAATAGAAATTAATCTTAACCTTATTCTCTAAATAATACTCTAGATAAAGAGGAGAATCTTCTGATAACTTAATTAAAACATCAGTCTCATTATCTATTGATTTTGTAATATTTTTTAAATATGATAAAGAAAATTTAACCATGATATTTTTCTTAGACTTAATTTTAACTTTAGAAATTATAGTCTCGATTCTTCCTTTATCTCCTTGAGATTCAATAATAAATTTATTATTTTTTATTTTAAAAGTAACAGTTGTACCAATTAGACTTATATCTTTAAAAATTTCTTTTAAAAGATAAGCTTTTAGAGAAATTTCTGCATCATACTCAATTTCTGGAATTGAGATTTCATTTTCAGAAATATCTATATAACTAATATTAAACTTTCTTTCAATTTGTCCTAAAAGATTAATCTCTAAAGAATTATCTTTTAATTCAAGCTTTAGTTTATCAGAATCAAAAGATCTTGAAATAATATTATATAACTCATGAATATTTATTCCAACTAAACTAGGCTCAACTAGATAATTTTCAAAATAAGATTTATCAAAATAAAAGTCAAGTAAAAGAATCTGTGTTTTATCAACAGCTTTGATATATATTCCATCTTGTTTAAATCTTACATTAGTTTCTTGTATTAAGCTTGAGATTGACTCTAAAGCATCTTTAAAAAGTTTAGTATTTTTTGCAGTTATCATATCTAATCACACAATATAATATATATTCCCTAAGATTTATAAACTATAATCATTTAAGTTAATAATTAATAAGAGTAATAACGTTTTTAATTACTTCCTAAATATATTATATTATGACAAATTTTCTTGAAAAATACAGACCATCAAATCTTAGTGAAATGATTGGCCAGAAAAAACAGATTGAAACTTTAAAAGAAAGTTTAAGTAAAAATCCAAGTACACCAATCTTTATTTATGGAGAAAGTGGTATTGGAAAAACCTTAGCAGTAAAACTTCTTGCAAAAGAACTTAACTTGTCTATTTATCATACAGATGCTTCTGATATTAGAGGAAAAGAAGCAATTACAAGTCTTGCTCAAGTAGCATATTCAGCATCAAACATATTTGGTCAAAAAAGACTGATTCTTTTAGATGAAATTGACGCTCTTGAAGATAAAAGAGGAAGAGAAGATGCTGGAGGGTTTGCAGAAATTACAAAGATAATTGATAAAACAAAACAACCAATAATTTTTATTGCAAACGATCCTTATGAAAATAAAAAACTAAGGCCTATCTTTAATAAATGTGTACAGATAAGGTTTGATCTTCCAAATAAACTTTCAATACTTAAGTTTGCAAAAGAAATTTGTGATAAAGAAGAAAAAGATTATGATTTAATGTCTCTTAAAACACTTGTTGAAAACACAAAAAATGATATTAGAGCTTTACTTTTAGATCTTGAGACTTTATGTAATTTTGATAAAATAACATTAGAAGACATAGAAGCCTTAGGAGATAGAAAAAGAGATGAAGATGTTTTTAAAGTTCTTGGAAAAATATTTTATCCAAGAGGTTTTCTTGAAACTAAAAATGCAATAAATGATTTAAGTATAGATTGGGAACTTTTATTTGCATGGCTTGAAGAAAATATACCTAGAAAATATAAAAATCCAATAAATCTTGAGAGAGGTATGGAAGCTTTAAGTAGAGCAGATGTTTTTAAAGGAAGAATTAAAGCTACAAATTGGATTCTTTTAAAATATATTTTAGATTATTTAACAGTTGGAGTTGCTTATGCAAAAACAGAAAAAGAAGCAGGAGGCTTTTCACCTTTTGTTTTTCCAACACTTTTAAAGAAATTAAGTTCTAATAAAAAAGAAAAAATTATTTTTGATAATATTGTATTAAAAATGCAAGAGAAAATACATGCATCAAAAAGAATAATTAAAAGAGACTACATACCTTTTCTTTTAATTATTGCACAAACAAATAAATTTACAAAAGATATTGTTAATTATTTTGGATTTGAGCATGAAGAAATCAAACAACTTGGAGCAAAAATATCTTTAAAAGAATATGAAAAAATAATTGAATAATATTAAAAATAAAAAATGATTTAATATGGCAACAGAATATACAAGAATAGCAGTAATTGATAAAAATAAATGTCAACCAAAAGCATGTAACTATCTATGCCACAGAGTTTGTCCTCCTGTTAAAATGGGAGAAGATGCAATCGAAGTTACAAATAGAGAAAACTGGACTCCACCAGTAATTAATGAATCTCTATGTACTGGATGTGGAATCTGCCCTCATAAATGCCCTTTTAAAGCAATTACGATTATAAACACAGGAATTAAGTTTGGAGATCCAATACACCAATATGGACAAAATAGCTTTAGAGTATATTCACTTCCATCCTCTGAAAAAGGTTTTATTACAGGACTTATTGGAATTAATGGGTCTGGAAAAACAACAAGTATAAACATCCTTTCAGGAAATTTAGTTCCTAACTTAGGAGCCTATGATGAAAAAGAAGACATAGACAAAGTAATTGAGTATTATAGAGGAAAAAATATCCAAAAGAATTTTATAGAAATTAAAGAAAAAAAATTATCTTTTGCATATAAAATACAGAAAGTTGAAGAAATTCCAAAAGTCTTTAAAAAAAGCATTAAAGAATTACTTGAAAATATTTCAAAAGATAAAGAATACTATGAAAAAATTATAAAAGAACTTGAAATTGAAAAACTTCTTTTAAAAACACCAACAGAGGTATCAGGTGGAGAATTACAAAGAATAGCAATTGCTGCATGTCTTTTAAAAGATGCTCAACTTTATTTTTTTGATGAGTACACTACATTTTTAGATATTAAACAAAGATTTAAAATTGCAAAGATTTTAAGAGAAAAAATAAATGAAAATAATTCAATTATGTTAATTGAACATGATCTTGCAATTTTAGATTATATTAGTGATTTTGTACAAATAATGTTTGGTAGGAAAAATGCATATGGACAATCTTCTAATAAAAAAACAACAAAAAAAGGAATAAATGAATTTTTAGAAGGTTTCTTAAAAGAAGAAAACATAAGAATTAGAGATTATAAAATAGAATTTAGTTCTGCAAAATATGCAACTGAAAAAAGAATAGAAACCACTCTTGCAAAATATCCTTCTTTTAAAAAAACATTAGGAGAATTTAACCTAGAAGTTGAAGAAGGAGAAATTAAGAAAGGAGAAATAATTGGTGTTTTAGGACAAAATGCTATTGGAAAAACAACCTTTATAAAAATTCTTGCAGGAGAAATAAAAGCAGATGATAAAGAGCTAGATATTAAACTTAAAGTATCATATAAACCTCAATATATAGATCTTAATGAAGAAATTACTGTTCAAGAATTATTTTTAAAAAAAGAAATAAATCAAGATATTTTTAATTCAGAGATTAGAAGACAACTTGATATTGATAGTATAATTGATCAAGAAATAAATCAACTTTCTGGAGGAGAACTTCAAAAAGTTGCAATTGCATATACTCTTTCAAAAAACGCAGATATCTATCTTATTGATGAACCATCAGCATTTTTAGATGTTGAGCAAAGATTAATTGTTTCAAATGTTATTAAAAGCGTAATTTTAAAGACAGAAAAAAGTGCTTTAGTTGTAGATCACGATCTTTTATTTGTAGATTATATTTCAGATAGAGTTCTTTTATTCCAAGGAGAAGCCTCTGTTAAAGGTTTTGCAAACAAAATAGATAAAATAGAAGCTTCTTTTAATAAATTTTTAAAAGAACAAAACATGACTTTTAGACAAGATCCTGATACTAAAAGACCAAGAGCAAATAAACCAGACTCACAGAAAGATAAAGAACAAAGAAAAGAAAATAGTTATTATTATACTATTTAAGATCTTCTTTGGAAAATAATTTCTGCAGAAATATAATTATCAACAATTGAAACATTACAATCAGAGAAATCACCAGAAACATTTATTTCTTTATCAAAATAAATTTCTTTTGAAATTTGAGAAGTAATATTTGAAGATTGGTTATTACATAATAAATCTAATTTTCCAGAAAATCTATCTCCTGAAAGAGCAGAATTATCAATTGTAATTTCACAATCAAGACTATTTTTATTTGTTTCATTTAACATAGATGAAAGATAACTATTAACTCTTGAATCATAATTACTTTTTGTTGCAATTGAACAACTATTAAAAGTTTCATCCAGCAAAGAATCTACAACAATATTATCTGCTGATAAGGCTAAAAGAGAAACATGATTATAAGAATTTGTTATAACTTCTGTGTTATCAGAAATAATTATTGAAGGAGTTAAAAAAACAATAACAATTAATAAAATAATTCCACTAAACAAACCTTTTTCCATCAAACCCCTCACAATAAACTTTAGTTTCTAAATCATTATAACCACTATCACTTGAAGTAAAATCATAATAGAAATATTCAGTACACCAGTAATACTCAGCTGGACTTGTAACTTCTCCTTCTCCTGAATTAAACTCATTATAACTAAGTGAATTTAAAATTATTTGCTTATCTGTATTAACTGACCTATAAACAACAAAAGTTGTAAGTGTTAAAAATAAAATAAATATCATTACATAGTGAAGAGTTGTAATTGTTAAAATATATCCTTTATTTTGTTTCATTTATCTCCACACCTTTAAATTTAGTTCTTGTTTAGTATTTAAAATATTATCATTACCAGATAAACTATCAATATACCTTTTTTTATTAATTGCAAAGTTTGGTGTAATTGAAACATTAAAATCTATAGAATAATAATTATCAATTGATGGATCTAAAACATCAGTACATTCATTTGCAGTAAAAGCATAACCTGTAAGAGAACATTTATAGTTTGTAGGAATCCCTAGATTGTTTTTTGAAATATTTGAATTTTCAGTAAGGCATGCAGGAATATGATATCTATTATGAGAATCAAATGCATAACAATTAATATATGGATTATTAACTATATTTTTAAAAGCCATTTTTCCAACATTGTTTAATTGAGAATTAATATTATCTGTTGTTGTTGAATAAACTTTTGATTCAACAATATTTACTAAAAGGAAAGAAACAAGTATGATTAGAACAACTGAAAAAAGAATATCTAAAACCATAATTTGTCCTTTTCTATTTTTAATCATAATCAATCACAAGCAATTTCTCCAGCAACATTATAACAAGTAACTATTTCTCCACAATACTTTTCAAAATCACTAAAAGAAAATTTAGTGTTGTTTAAAGACATGTTTTGATCATAATAGATTACAGAATCATCATACTCTACAATCATATTTAAAAAGCCAGGGTTAATAATAAACTTACATTCTACATTCTTAGAAGGAATTGTAATGTTTGGAATTTTAAAAGTATTTTGAAAACTTACATTAAAATTATTATCAACAACATCAGTTACAAATATTTCTTGAGACTTTAAAAAACTATAAAGAGAATCTGAAATTTGAGATTGTTGTTCTTTTATTTTATAAAGCTCAATTGTTTCAACAGTATTGTTTGAAAGATCATTAAATACAGTTATAAATATTATTAGAAAGATAATAATGATTACAACTTCAATTGAAACTTGGCCCTTTTTATTTCTATTCATAAATATTAACATTTAATAAGTTATATATTATAAAATAGAATAAAACATTTATAAACATTAGCAATTTTAATAAAAAAAAGAAAAAAATTAAAGTAAAGTAGATACTTCAATTTCTATGTCTCTTACACCTTCAATAGCCTTAATAGCATCTTCAAGTTTATCTAAAAGACCATCTATTTTATCAGGGAAGACAACTCCTAACTTAATTACTTTTAATCCAAAAGCAATTGGTTCAACTTCTATTTTTGCAACTTTGAAAGGATCACCAAAACCTTTTTCTAAAGATTCTTTTACCTTATCAATATCTTCTATTTCCTCAGGGTATACTTTGTATACTGAAAGAATGTCACCCATAAATAATTCACCTACATTATGTTTTTAAAAATAATAAATTTAATACCTAAGGACCTATAAATGAACAACTTGGACACTTATATTTCTTTGATATAGACTTACATCTGTTACATCTAATAATTTCTACTTTCCCGCAGTTTGGGCATTTAAATTTTGTGAAATTATCTGTAACTTCTATATTACAACTACTGCATCTATCCATTAGTAATGCACCTCTAATTTTTTTAAAAAGAATAATTATATATTAACTTAAAACTATATATATTTAATAAACAAATCATTTTTAAAAGGGTGGGGTTGTAGCATAGTGGATAGTGCAGTTGGCTTCGGACCAACAGGTCGTGGGTTCAAATCCCACCAACCCCTTTTTTCTATTTTTTTAAAAAAATTAAAAAGAGAACTACATTTCTTTTTCTTCTAAAATATCAAAAACAATAAGCTCTACAGGAATATTTTGTAATTCCATCTCTTCTCTTAAATTTTCAGGAGTATATTTTAAAACTTCAAAGGTATCATAATGCATTGGAATTACAATCTTTGGTTTTAAAAGATTTAAAGCATAACAAGCTTCTTTTATACCCATATTAAACCTACCATCAATAGGAAGCATCACAATTTCTGGAGCATATAAATCTTTAATAATTTTCATATCTAAAAAAACATTTGTATCTCCTGCAAAATAAATACTTCTTTGATCATATCTAATAATAAAACCTACAGGGACACCTTTATTTGAAGAATGCTCAGCTTTAACAAAAGTAAAAGAAATACCTTTATAATCAATTGTTCCACCTAAATTTCCACCAATTGTTGGGACATGAAATTTATTTAATTCTTGAGCAAGATCAAAAATTGTAATAATCTCTGCACCAGAATGTTTAGAAATCTCAATTGCATCTCCTAAATGATCATGATGATCATGGGTTAATAAAATAACATCTGGCTTAACATCTAAAACACCCATTTTAGATAAAGGATTGTTTGTTATAAAAGGATCTAAAAGAATTTTAATATTATTAATTGTGATTAAAAAACAAGAATGTCCAATGTATTTAATATTCATGATTTAAGCTCCTCACTTTTTTTATTAATTTTTTCAATAATTGTAAATGGTCCAAAAAAATAAACTTTACCAAAACTAAATCTTACTAAAATATCATTAATATAGATTTTAAACCTAATAGATAGACTTTGTTCAAAATCTTTTAAAATAAAATCCTTAAAAGAATCAAAATCTTTAATATTTAACTTAAAAGTAAAATCATTTTTTTTAATAAAAATATTATTACTCTCAAAAAAAGTTATAGTCTGAGGATATTGGTTTGAGCAATCAATAGTTAATTCTTCAAAAGAATAAAGTTCTAAAACATATTTAAAAAGATCAAAAGTTTTAGAATTTAGGTTAAATATAAGATAATCTTCAAAATTTTCATTTTTTAAAATATTTATGTGATTTGAAAGTATAGAAGAAATATAAGTATAATGAGAAACACTTGAATCAATTTCTTTTTTTAAAATTTCAAGATCGCTTATATAAAAATTAGAACTAGTCTTTCCTGTCTTTAAAAAACTAGGATCTTGTTTACTTCTTTCAAGAAATATCTGTAAATTTTTTACAATTTCATCAACATCTTCTAAAGAACTTTTTTTTCTTGATTTTTCTAAAAGATCATTTATGTTAATTAAAATTTTATTTTTAAGTTTAGACTCAATTGTCTGTCTTCCTTT
>JAQVRT010000081.1 GCA_028700905.1 Candidatus Iainarchaeum sp.
TTTATTTTATCTTTAATCTCTTTTGGAGAGTCTGTCATGAATATTCCTTTAGCTTCTCCAGTACTGCTCATTTTTCCAAAAGCTCCTGTTAATGGAGGAAGAAAAGAACATTGTATACTTGCAGGTTTATAAAAACCAAGCTTTGGTAAGATATCTCTTGTTATTCTAAAATGATTATCTTGATCTATTGCGTGAGGAATAAGGCAAGGAATGTTTTTCTTTTTTAAAACTGATGGCAAAAAAGAAGGAACTGCTTGCATAGAGGTATAAAAAATAGACCCAACATTATTACTATCTGTAAAACCAAAAGAAGATTTAACTGTTGAAAAAGTTAATTTCTTTGCAACCTTTATTGCCTCGGGATAAAGAAGACCAGCATGCTTTGTATCTACTATGAAAAATGTTTTTTTAGGGTCAAAGCCTATAGCTATAACATCAAGCATGTTTTCATAAACCCATTTTTGTATTTCTTCATAAGATTTATCTTTATATAAAAATTTTTCATCATCTGTAAATTGGAAATATAATTCAACATCAAAAGTATCTTGCAAGTATTTTGTAAAATACCATACTAATGCATGCCCTAGATGGATTGGACCTGATGGACCACAACCTGTATATAGAAAAAATTTATTTCCTTTTAGATATTCATCTAACACCCAGTTAAGGTCTCTATGTGCAAAAAAAATTTTTCTCTTTAACATTGGATGAAGATCTTTAGTTATTTTTTTTATTTTTTCTAAAATTTCAGGAGTTATTTCTTGAAGACCAAATTCTTTTATTAGTCTTTGGTAATCTACTTCTCCTTCTACTTGGTATGGATTTACAATCATTTTTTCAGTCATAAATATTAAAGAGAGGCAAAAGTATTTTAAATAGATATAAAATAGATTAAAAATTTTTAAAACACAATTTTTAAAGAAAAAAAGTTTTGGAGGAAAAGCACTTTTTTAAAAAAAAAGTTTAAATAAGCGTTAACAAACGCAAAATCATTGGGTGCTAGCTGACCGAAACCAGCTACGCAGAGAATGAGATTTGAACTCATGTAAAGGAAAAAACCTTAATCAAGTTTTCGAAACTTGTGCGTTTGACCACTCCGCCATCTCTGCAAAATAAATATTAAATTAAAAAAGAAAAAAGCGCAGAGGACGAGATTCGAACTCGCGTAGCACGAGGCTCAAGCTTTCCAGGCTTGCGCGTTTGACCACTCCGCCACCTCTGCATTTTTTGTATTTATAAAAAATTAGTGTACAATCGAGCCTTCAGAAACAGGCTCAGATGGTAAAAGTAAAGCATCTAAAGTCTTATCTCCAACAGCTAAGATCATACCTTGACTTTCAAAACCCATCATTTTTCTAGGTTCTAAATTTACAATAACAGGAATTTGTTTGTTTAATAAATCAGTTGGTTGATATTTTGTTTTAATACCAGCTAATATCTGTCTTTTAAAATCTTTAAAATCAATTATTAATTTTATTAATTTTTCAGAACCTTCAACAGCTTCAGCCTCAACAATTGTTCCAATCCTTATATCAAGTTTTAAAAAATCTTGAAAAGAAATGTTTTCTTTAATCATATTAAAAATTCCTATATTTTAAAAGTATAAAGCGCAGAGGACGAGATTCGAACTCGTGTAGCGCAAGGCTCCAGCTCTCAAGGCTGGCGCGTTTGACCACTCCGCCACCTCTGCATTTTTTACCATATAGTCTTTGATAAAAAAAAGTCACTATATATATAATATATATAGAAAAGATATATAAAGCTTATAGAATTTAAAAAATAGAGAAATATTTGTTAAAGATAGGGAAGCCTTCAAATCACATCAGTTTACCATATAAACCTGGTTTGGGTTTGCTTCCCTAACTATCGTTCGAGTCGTTTATCGTCATATTACTTTATCACCACCTCCTAGATGAAAAAACTCACCTGAAAATCATTCTTTAGGAAACTACTTGTCTCCAAGGTCTCAAATCCAATATAACTATGAATTATCTCATATATATATATTAACCACTAATCACTATACAAAAAAAACTAATTAAAACAATTAAAATATACAATATTTTGTGCACTTAGAGAAAAAAATGAAAAAATAAAAAATTAATATTAAATAATTAACTTATATATAACTAAAAAAAATTAAATTAAAAACTTTTCTTTAGTTATAAAAAAATCAGTTAAATATTCAGATAAATCATCATCTTCTAAGAATAAATCATTGATCTCTGTTCCAGAATAAACTTTAGATTTTAAATTAAAGACTTGTGAGAAATCTAAAATTATTGCCTTTGCAGAAGTTTTATCTCTTTTTCTTACAACATACCATCTATCTTCTTTAATATATGGACCAAGTACAGAACGATTATTGGTTAAATAATTTTGAGAACTTTTAAAATCAGAAACTAAAGGACCGTTAATTTTTTTAAATTTAGGAAGTTCTAAAGTATTTAATAATAATACAAGATAACATCTATCTTGTCCTTCTTTATGATAAACTTCATATTTTAAAACATCAAAATCAGAAAATTCTAAATGAGTAATTAACTTTGAAGTATTACTTTTTACTTTTGACCAAATAATTTCTTTTAACATATCTTTTACTTCAAAACTTACAATTACTATTGAAAAATTTTCAAGTTTCCCTATTAATTGATGATATGTAACTTTTGGAATAACTTTAGTATTAAAGAAATCAATAGAAGGATTTTCTAAAAATTTTCTAGAAGATGCTATAAATAAACTTAATTGTTTTAAACTTACAGCAGATGCTACATTTCTAGTATCATCAATAGGATCAATTACAACTAAGCTTTCAGAAAATCT
>JAQVRT010000024.1 GCA_028700905.1 Candidatus Iainarchaeum sp.
ATACATTTAATGCAAATCCTTTAAAGACCTTACATATAGGACATGTAAGAAACATTGTAACTGGTGATTTTGTTTCAAGAATTTTAACCTTTGTTGGTGCTGATCCTAAACCTGTTTCCTATGGTGGAGATATAGGAACTCATGTTGCTAAATGGTATTGGTATTATTCTAAATTAACAGATTCAGAAAAACAAATTCCTGATAAAGATGTTTCTAAATGGTTTGGGAGTATCTATATTAAAGCAGGTTTACTTTTAGAAGAAAATAAAGAAGTTTATTCAAAAGAAATTGATTCTCTTCAAGTAGAAATTATGCAGTCAACTTCTCTTCAAGAAGAAATAAAAAAATTAGCAAATAAAAGTCATCAAGCTTACATGGATGTTGGAAAAGAACTTGGTGTTTATTTAGATAGTAGTTTTTTTGAATCTGATACTGAAAAAAGATTTTTTGAAGTTAAAGATAAATTATTTTCAGAAAATAAAGAATTATTTTTAGAAGATGATGGCGCTATTGTAGCTGATTTAAAAGATGAATCTTTAGGAAATTTTATTTTAATTAAACAAAATGGTGCTGCTCTTTATGGAGCAAAAGATATTGGTTTAGTTTCTTTAAAAAAAGAAAGATACCCTTCTTGTAATGATTTTTTATATGTTGTTGCAAGCGAACAAGATTTTTATTTTAAACAATTATTTAAATTATTTTCTTTTATTTATCCTTTAACAACTCACTTCCATATTAATCATGGACTTATAAATACTTCTGAAGGAAAAATGAAATCAAGAGAAGGTGAAAGTTTTCTTTATGAAGATTTCAGAGATTCTTTATTTTCTGGGGTTAAAAATAAATTAATTGAAAATGGTTTAGATTTTGATGATTCTATTGTAAGAGATATCTCTTTTGGAGTTATAAAATTTGAATTGCTTAAAACAAATCTAAATAAAACAATTGTATTTGATATTAATTCTGCTCTTGATTTTCAAGGAGACTCTTCTCCATATGTTCAATATAGTGGGGTTAGAGCTAAAAGTATTTTAGAAAAGTCAAATTCTAGTGATTTATCCTTAAATTCTTTAATTATTGATTATTCTTTAGAAGAAGATGAAATTTTATTAGCTTTAAAAATAAATGATTTTAAAGAAAAAGTATTTTCCTCATATAAAGGTTATAAATCACATGTAATGGTTAATTATGTTTTAGAACTCTCTCATATCTTTAATAAATTCTATACAAATTGTCCTGTATTAGTTGTTAATGAAAATATGAAAAATACAAGATTATTATTAATTAAAGCTTTTTTAATTACTTTAAATAATGCTTTAAATCTTTTAGGTATAAAAATTCCTAGTAAAATGTGATTTTATGAAAAATACATTTGATTTTGTAATGGATGATTTAATAGAAAAATATTCTATTGAAGATTTAGAAGAGACTTTTACAAAATTAAATATAAAAAATATCTATGTTTTTAGAGAAATTTCAAAAAAAGAAGATTTAGAAAAAGATTTTATTTTACCTAAATCAAAAATATTAAAACTTAAGAAAGCTTATCTTTTAAAAGAACCTTCTCTTGCACATTTTTATAAAAAAAAAGAATTATTTTTAGTAATTTCTCAATCTTTAAAAAATAATACAGTAATTTCAACAAGTAAAAATATTCCTTTTTTATATAATCCTCTTTCTGATAAATTGATTTTTGATGAACAAAATGCAAGATCTTGTTTTCAACATAAAGTAAAAGTTATTTTTAATTATAACCTATTAAGAGATAAACCATTACAAAATAAATATTTAAAACAAAATTTATTTATTGTAAACCTTTTAAAAATACATTTAGTTGATTTTATATTTGCGTCTTTTGCAAAAACAAAAGAAGATTTAGTTTCAAGAGATGTTTTATTTAGTTTATTAAAAAATTTTGATTTAGAAGAATCATTTATTTTGAAAATCTTATCAAAAGGGATGGTTGATAATAAATGGTAAAACTTAAAAAAAAATTAAATGTTATAAGACCAACTTTAAGACATAAAAAGATATATTTTATGTTAGAGTTTACAAAGGAATATTCTAATAATCTTTCTAATTTATTTCTAAAAAATTATCAAAATATTTTTGGTTTGTTTAGTTTAGTTAATGCAAATATTACTTTAATGAAGTCAACAAAAAACACAGCAATTGTTAGGATTAATAAAGATTATAAAGATTCTTTTTTAACATCTATTTTCTATTTAAAGCAAGATTTAGGTTTAGTTTATGTAACTAAGCAAGTTTCAACTCTTAAATCTTTAGAGTAATTTGTGTGTTTTTATTAATCATAATGTTTTTATATCTGTTGCTATAATAATATATAGTAGAGAATAGTAGAGGTAACTAAAGTTTAAGTATTTTTAGCTATTATTTAATAGCTTTTTAATTAATATTTTATCTTAAAAAAAGCTATTTTTGTTTATAATTATAATTAAAGGAAAAAAAGGTGAATAAAATATGTTTCCAATTTCTAATAATAATGCAATGGCACAAGCATATGATAGATCAATAACAGTTTTTAGTCCTGAAGGACATTTATACCAAGTTGATTATGCATCTAAAATAATTGAAAAAGGAAGTCCAGCTGTAGCTGTAACTTACAAAGAAGGAATTGTTTTAGTTGCTGATAAAAAAATATTTTCATCACTTGTAATTCCATCTTCTGTTGAAAAAGTTTTTAAAGTCGATAAACACGTATGGGTTGCTTGTTCTGGACTTATTGGAGATGGTAGACGTTTAGTTGATTATTCAAGACAAATGGCTCAAGAGAATAAAGTTTACTATGATGACCCTATAGAGATAGATACTTTAGTTAAAAAAGTAGGGAATGTAGTTCAATATTTTACACAATATGGAGGAGCAAGACCTTTTGGTGTTTCTTTAATTGTTGCAGGTATTGATTCTTTAGGAAAACATATTTATGAAATTGAACCAAGTGGAGCAACAACAGCTTATAAAGCTATTGCTATTGGTCAAAATAAACCTAAATTAATGGCACATTTAGAAAAAAACTATAAAGATAATTTAAATTTTGAAGATGCTTTAAAGCTTGCAATTAAAACTTTGTCTTTAAATCTTGAAGCAAAACAAAAACTAGATTCAAAGAATATAGAAGTAATACATATTAATGAAAATAACGATTCAATTGTTCCTTTTGAAAAATATTCAAAATTAATTTAAAAGTGTAAAATAAAATATGCCTAAAACAAATCTTCCTGCATTACAAAAAAATAAATTGTTACAAGATTTAAAAAAATCTCATACAGTTAGTCATTATAAGGGATTTGCAACAAAATTTAAAGGAACCACAGATAAAGTTTTAAAGAAGCATATGTTAATTGAAAGAAATTTAGTAAACTATAAAATATTAAGTGTTAGAGTTTCAAATAAACTAAAAAATTTACCTATTGAAGACAAGAAAAAAGCACTCTCTCTCTTAAACAAGATTTATAATAAATTAAATCTTTTAGAAGAAAAAAATTGTTGTTTAAAATATTTAGAATTTTCAAAATCTTTTGCAGAAAAGATTAATAGAAAAGAAGGTAGAGAAGTTTTAGAAATATTAACTGAGATTTCAAAAAAATATATTTAAAGTGAATTAAAATATGAAAACAAATAATCCTGCATTGAAAAAAAATCCTTATCTTAAAAATTTAAAAAAAGATCCTTCTATTCAAGGATATAAAACTTTAGCTGAAATTTTTGTAAAAAATAAATCAAATGCATCTAAATTAAGTAAAAATGTTGTTTTAGATCAAAAATTTCTTGCAAATCATAGAATTTTATCTGCAAGAGTAAAACATAAAATTAATGGCCTTTCTAAAGTTGAACAAGAAAAAGCAAAAACTTTGTTTGAAAATATTTTTAGTAAATTTTTATGGAGTTTTTCAAAAACAGAAAAACATCATGAGTTTATAAAAGAATTTGCAAAATCAATTAATAGAAAAGAAGGTAGAGAAGTTTTAGAAATTTTAGAAAATGTTAATAAAAAATTAAAAGGTCAAGGAGGATATGATTAATTATGTTTTATAAGGGTGAAAAAAATAAAGGTAATCTTGAAAACACTGTAGTTGCAAGAATTAAAAGAGCAGAACATAATTTTGAAATTTTAGTATATCCTTTCCAAGCATGGGATTTTAGACTTGGAAAATCTGATTTAAAGATTGAAGATGTTTTAGCTTATGAAGAAGTTTATTCTGATCTTCAAAAATCAAATGTCGCTTCAAGAGAATTACTTTTAGAACATTTTGAAACTGAAGATGTTTTTAAAATAGCCGAAAAAATTGTTAAAGATGGAGATGTTCAGTTAACAACTGCCCAAAAACAATTAATGATGGAAAAAAGAGAAAAAGAAATAATTAATTATATTTCAAAATATGCTCATGATCCTAAAAATAAAACTCCTATCCCTGAACAAAGAATAGTTAATGCTTTTGAAGAACTTAAAATTAAAATAAATTTAAGTAAACACAAAGAAAAAGAAATTGAAGAAATTGTAGATAAATTAAAAAGAATTATGCCAATTTCTTTTGAAAAAATAATTTTAATGGTTGAAGTTCCTGCAAATTATGCAGGAAAAATTTCATCTGTAATCTACAAACAAGAAATTGTAGATCAAAAATGGCTTTCAAGCGGTGCATTAGTTGCAAAAATAAAAATACCTGCAGGTCAAAAACAAAATTTAGTTTCTGATCTTAATAACTTAACTCATGGTAATTTAGTTGCAACTGTTGTTGATGAAAATTAAATGTGATAAAATATGAATACAGAAAAAAAAATAGTTGTTCCTGGCGACTTAATAACAGATCAGGTAAAAAAATTAGGTCAAAATGTTTATTTTGAAAACAACAAAATATATAGTTCAATTATTGGTATTTTATCTGAATCAAATGATTTTGTTTCAGTAATACCTTTAAACGGCCCTTATTCTCCTGTTGTTGGAGATGGTATTGTTGCTGTTGTAAAAGATGAAGTGCTTAACGGTTATATTTTAGAGTATAACTCTTTTGATGATTCTTTTCTTTTAAAATCAAATATTAGAAAAGAGCTTTCAATTGGTACTGTTGTTTTTTTAAGAATTAAAAATATAGCAGACAATGGTTCTTTAGAGTTTGATAATATAAATATTTTACCAAAGGCAAGAGTTTTTCAAACCTCTCCAGTTAAGATACCAAGACTTATTGGTAAAAATGAATCTATGCTAAATTTATTTAAAGAATATTTAGGTGGAAATATAGTTATTGGTAAAAATGGATGGATTTGGTATAACTCAGAAGATGTATCTCTTGCAAAAAGAGCATTTTCATTAGTTGTAAAAAATTCTCAAAAATCAAATCTTACAAACAGTGTAAAAGATTTTTTTGAAAAAAATAAATTAAAGTGATAAATTATGAGTACAAGATTAGATGGTAGAAAAAAAGATGATTTAAGACCAATTAAGATAGAACTTGGAGTTGTAAAAAGTGCTGCAGGTTCATGTTATCTTGAATGGGGTAAAAATACAGTTGTTGCAACTGTTCACGGACCAAGACCAATGTTTCCAAAACATTTGTCAAATTCTCAAAGAGCAGTTGTAGATTATAGATACAGAATGGCTCCTTTTTCAGTTTCTGATAGAAAATCTCCAGTTCCTGGAAAAAGAGATAAAGAAATTTCTTTAGTTTCAGGTTTTGCTTTAGAATCTGTTATTATGACTGAAAAATTTCCAAACACAGTTATTGATGTTAATGCATTAATTCTTTCAGCTGATGCAGGTACAAGAGTTGCAGCTTTAACAGCAGCTTCACTTGCATGTGCAGATGCAGGACTTCCAATGAAAGGGTTAGTTTCAGCTGTTGCAGTTGGAAGAGCAAATGGAGATTTAATTTATGATTTAACAAAAGAAGAAGAAGATGCTCCTGATGCAGTTGATACTGCAATTGCAATAACTATGCCTCAAAAAGAAATTGCTCTTTTACAAATGGATGGTTTTGTAAATAAAGATGATTGGAAAAAAATGGTTTCTATGGGTTTTTCAGCTGCTGAAAAAGTTTATGAACTTCAAAAGAAAGCTTTACTTGAAAAATACCCTGTAAATGGTGATATTAATGAGTGATATATTAAATTTAATTAATGCAGGAAGCATTAAAGAAAAAATTAAAAATGGAAAAAGAGAAGATAATAGAGGTTTTGAAGACTTTAGAGATCTTGAAATAAAAACTTCAGTTTTATCTTCAGCTGACGGTTCTGCATGGGTTAAACTTGGAAATACAGAAGTTGTTGCTGGAATTAAATTTGCAGTTGGAACTCCATATCCAGATTCACCAGATGAAGGAAGTATGTCTTTAAATTTAGAACTTACAGGTATTTCTTCTCCTGATTTTTCAACAGGTCCTCCACAAATAGATTCTCTAGAGTATGGAAGAGTTGCTGATAGAGCAATTAGATCTGCTGAAGCAATTGATTTTAAAAAACTTTCAATTGTTGCAGGAGAAAAAGTATTTACTATTTTCATTGATTGTATTGCAATTAATGCTGATGGTAACTTAATTGATGCAACTGAAATTGCAGCTCTTGCAGCTTTAAAAAATGCAAAGATACCAAAACTTGATGAAAATAACAATATTATTTCAAAAGAATATACTGATCAAAAATTAGAACTTTTAAATATTCCTTTAAGTTTTACTTTTGAAAAAATTGAAGGAAAAATAATTGTTGATCCAACAGAAGCAGAAGAATTTGCTTCAGATGCAAGATTTAGTTTAGGTCTTGTAAAAGATACTGTTGTATCTTGTCAAAAAAGTAAAAATGGTGTTTTTACAGAAGAAGAAATCTTTAAAATGATTGATCTTTCTGTAAATAAATATACTGAAATTGTAAAAAAAATAGAGGCTTTAGAGTAAATGTGATTTGAAATGGCTACAAAAAAAGTAAAAGAAACAGGTAAGTATGGTGTTAGAGGTGGAAGAGGAATTAGACAAAAATATCTTCTTGCAACTAAAACAGATAAATCTTCTTATGTATGCCCTAATTGTGGATATAAAGGAAGAATTTCAAAAACTAAATCTGCTATATTTAAATGTTCAAAATGTAAAACAGAAATAGCAGGTGCTGCATATAAACTTTCTTCAAAGAATTAAAGGTGAAAAATAATGTATTATTGTGCAAGATGTAAAACTGAATATGATGCAATTCCTGAAAATGATAAATGCGGAGTTTGCGGTTCAAGAATTTTTTATAAGAAAAGAGAACCTGTTTTAAAAAAGATTAAGGCAAATTAAGTATGTTTGTAACAGTTTCTAGGAAATCAAATCTTTTAGAAAAAAGATTTTCTAAATATCTTACAAGATATCTTCCTGGAATAAATTACTTGCCAAGAGGAAAAACTCCTCTTTTAAAATTTTTTAAAAAAGCATTATATTTAGGCCATAGATATTTTTTAATAGTTTCTTCTATTAAAGGAAATATCTTACTTTCAGTTTATGCTTTAAGAGAAGATAGTTATTTTCTTGAAAGAGAATATTTAATTGAAGTTATTGATTTAAGGCATTTAAAGTCTTTTTCATATATTTCTTCAGTAAACTCTTCTTTTAATGATTTAAAAAAAGTATTTTATTTTCTTGAAAAAAAATATCTTTCTTTAAAAAGTAATTTTGGTGTTTTTCAAACATCAGATGAAAATATCTTTAATTTTCTTGAAAACGAAGAATATTTAGGATTTAAATTTAAAATAGTAAATGTGAGTAATTTTGATTGATCAAGTGCTTTCAATTGTTTTTGAAATAAAAACAAAAAGTCCAAAGGATTTAAAAGAAATTTTAGATCTTGAAATTGATAGAAAGAAATATGATCGTTCAACTTCTCAAATTATTATTGAAAATAAGAAATTAATTATTAAGATTTATGCAAAAGACATTATTGCTTTTAAAGCAACAATTAATAATTACATAAATCTTTTAGAGTTAATTTCTAAAGTTTATGAGGTGGATTTAAAATGAGTAAAGATAATAATATGATAAATACTTATAGACAACAATTAATGTATTTATCTCAACAAAAACAACAATTACAAGTTCAAGTAAATGTGTTAGATAGCACAGTTAAAGAACTTGAAAACACAAAAGAAACAAAAGTTTACAAAGGTGTTGGTAACATTTTCATTCTAAAAGATAAAGCTGATGTTATTAAAGAAACAAAAGAAACAAAAGAAACAGTTGAACTTAGATTAAAAACTGTTGAAAAACAAGAAAACGATACTTTAAAGAGATTAAATGATTTATCTAAAGAAAACAAAAAAGAAGATAAATCAAAAGATGAAACAAATACTGAAGGAATTGCTTAAATTAAATTTTAAGCAATTTAACTTTTTTTTTAATAAAAATAGTTTAAAAGGTTTTTTTTTAAAAAAACCTTTTTTTTAATCAATTTTTTTTTTAATTATTTTAAATAAATAATTTTCTTTCCATCTTTTAATTTCTTTTTCTTAGATTTTCTAATTAAATAATGAATTGTGCTTTTTGGAACCTTTAATTTTTCTTCAAGTTCTCTGTATGAAAAATCTTTGTGCATCTCAATAATTTTTTTAAGTTTTGATGCCGGTATATCAATAGGTCTTCCTTGTTCATTTTTAATCTGGAGGGCTATTTTTTTAGATCTAAGTAATTTTTTAGTATTTTCCCCCATTCTGTCTTTTGTTGTTTTTGAAAGTGTTATAAGTTTTAATCTTTTACATTTTGTAATAATCTTTGTAATTATTTTTATTGAAAAAGACTTTGTAATATGTAGTTCTTGACAAGATGAATCTAGACTACTAATTTTTTTAAAATCATTTAATGAATCTTTAACAACCATTTATTTTCCCCACTTTTTAATGTTTTTTTGTCCAATATTATTAGTTACTATATGGTTTTATAAATATATTTGTTTTAAAAATCTTTTCAATATAATATATATGTGATTATTTATGATTATCTTAGTTTGTGGATATGCAGCTTCTGGTAAAAGCATGGTTTCAAGGTATTTAGGTAAACAATTAAAATATAAAGTTGTTCATACTTCTGATGTTTTAAAACAATTTACTGATAATCAAAAAACCATTTCAGAGAAAACAAAAATGAATAAAGGTTGGTATGAAAAATCAAATCTTATGGTTGTTAGAAAAAATGATTTTTCTTTTGATAAAAACCTAGATAAATATTTGCTTTCTTTAGTAAAAGAAAACGAAAATATTGTTTTAGATTCTTCAACACTTCCTTATCTTTTAAAAAAGAAAAAAGGTGTTTTAAAAATTTGGCTTAAAGCAACTCACAAAACTAGGGCTGAAAGAATGGCTTTAAGAAATAAAATTTCTTTAGAATCTGCAGATAAAGTTCTAAGAAAAAAAGATAAGTTTAATAGAGCTCATTATAAAAAAATTTATGGTTTTGATTTTGGAAAAGATTTATCTGTTTTCAACTATGTTTTAGATACTACAAACATAAATATAGATCAAGTTTTTAAAAAAACTTTAGATTTTGTAAAATCTAAACTTTAGTGCTTAATTTTAAGATTGTTTTTTCAGAAACAGTGTATCTTCCTAAAACATTATTTTCATGCACTAAATCTCCATGGAAATCAGAGCCTGCAGTTTCAATAAGCTCATATTTTTTTGCAAGTTCTTTTATTTTATCCATAAATACAGTATTTTTATATTTTATTAAATCTTCTGGAATATATCCATTAGTTTCTATTCCTAACAGTCCTTCTGAAACTAATTTTAATATAAAAGATTCAATTTCTGCTTTTTGAAAATCTTTTAAATACCATGGATGAGGAAGTACAGGGGTTCCTTGAGCATCTTTAATAATCTGTATTATTTTTTTTGTTCTTGTAGGAGGAGTTTCAAGTCTTACTTTAACTTCTCTTAAATATTCACTAAATGCTTCATCAAGGCTTTTTACATATCCTTTTTCAACCATTACTTGTGCAATATTTGCAGAATTAGGGTTTTGTCCTTTTCCTGAGTTTTCTAAGACTTCATTATAGTCAATTTCTATTCCATACTCTAAAAGACCTTCTATTTTCTTTTTAATGTATTTTTTTCTCTGTGCTCTTTGTTTTTCAAGAAACATTAAAAGATAATTATCTTTAGGGTCAAAACCATATCCTAAAATCTCTGTACCCATACCTTGAATCTCAACACCAGAGATAAGTGTTAAGTTGTTTTTCTCTGCTGCTTTTTCAGCTTCAAAATACCCTTCTATACTATCATGATCTGTGATTGAAATTCCTTTTAGTCCAATTTCTTTAGCCTTTATCACTAATTCTGTAGGACTTAACTTTCCATCTGAAAAATAGGTATGGGTGTGTAGATCAAATCTATTCATTTTATTAAAACCTTTATTGCATTGTCTTTGTTGCAAGTTTAATATCTTCTGAAGTTACTGTTTTTCTTTTTGCATGTCTTGCAAGTTCTATTGCTTGTTTTGATATATCTATTGCAACTTCTGATAATATTTTTCCAAGTTCTTCAGCTGCATCTTCAGAGACTCTTTCAGCTCCTGCTTTCCTTATAAGTCTATCTATTGCTGCTATTGGTAATTCTGACATGTATTTTCCCCCTTTTCTAAAAATAATTCCTTATATATATTTATTTTACAAAACTATTTATAAAATATTCTTTTTTTACTTAACATTTATTTGTTAATATTTAAATATGTTAACATGTATTTATATATTTTTCCTTCTAATAATTATTTAGTAATCAGTAAAATATTTTTAAGATGTGAAATATATATATGGCTCTTTCAGATTCAATTCTTTTACAGATAAGTCAAAAGAAAACAAACTACAATGATCTTTTAACAAAAATGGTTTCAAACTATTCATCAGTCAATTCAGCAAAAGCTGCTCTTTCAAGAGCTTTAAAAAACTTAGTTGCTTTTGGAGAAATTGAAAAAAATAATGATGATTATTTTTTAACAGAAAAAGGAAGACAGACAATTGAGTCTAAACTTAAAAATAAAATTTTAATTAACATAAATGATCTTTTAGAAAAATCAAGAAAAAAAAGTTCTTTAGAAGATGTTGATGAAATTGTAAAAAATTTACAGA
>JAQVRT010000082.1 GCA_028700905.1 Candidatus Iainarchaeum sp.
TAAGATCTTCTTCAAAATCTTCATCAAATTCTTCCTCGTCAAAATCCTCATCATCGTAACTTTTTCCCATTGTAATAAATGATTTATTCATAATGACCATTTCCTCCAAATAACTATCAATAAAAAATATGATTTATTGATATATATTTAAAAGAACAGACTTAGTTTTTAAACTTAATGCTAGTTGAAAAAGTAGAGTAAAGATTTAAATACTTAACCATAGTATATTTAATCAAATATAATAAAATATTAAAAACCCTTATTTTAGAAATAGTTTAAAAAGAGAATACAAGAAATAAAGAAAAAAAGAACTCTAAATACTTATTATTAAAGCATTTAAAGTTAATTGTTAAAGACAGATTTTATGGATTTAATCTATCTGTGTCCCTTGGAAGGAAAGTAACTTCACGTACATTCTTCATATCAAGCATAAGCATTAAAAATCTTGTAGGACTAATAGCAAAACCACCATGAGGAGGACAACCATATCTAAAGAAATTTAAATAATCTTGTATTAAATCAAGATTAATTTTTTTCTCAATAGCTTGTTCTCTTAAAATATCTGTCCTGTGTTCTCTTTGAGCACCAGTAGTTACTTCTACACCTTTCCATATTAGATCAAAACTTTTTGTAAGCCCACCTTCTTTTTTCATATGGTAAAATGGTCTTGCAGAATATGGATAGTCTTTTATGAAAACAAATTCATGATTAAAAGTTTCTTTTACATATTCAAAAATTAATTTTTCACCATCAGCATCCAAATCATCTTCTGGTCCCTTATAACCTTTTTTTCTTACAATCTCTTGTGCTTCTTTCATTGTAAGTCTTGGAAAAGGAAGAGAAGGAACTATAACTTCCTGATTGAAAATATTTTTTATTTCTTCACCATATTCTTCTTTTATTCTTCCTATAAAATAATTTATCCAGGATTCTTCTAAATGCATTACATCTTCATGAGAATCAATATAAGATATTTCCATATCAATCATTGTAAACTCTGTATCATGTCTAGATGTATGAGATGGGTTTGCTCTGAAAACTGGATTGATTTCAAAAATTTTTTCAAAACCAGCAGACATGGCCATCTGTTTATAAAATTGCGGAGATTGTGCAAGGTATGCTTTTTTTCCAAAATAATCTACAGAGAAAAGTTCTGCACCAGATTCACTTGGAGCACCCATAAACTTAGGAGTATGTATCTGTATAAAATCATTCTTTGCCCAAAATTCTCTCATAGCCTTTTCCATGAAAGTACCTATCTTAAATATTAAAAGATTTTTAGGCTTTCTTAAATCAATCCATCTATAATCAAGTCTTTTTGATAGATCCGCAGAATCTTTTCCTAAAACAACTTGTATTGGAAGATTAACATCTGCAGTTGAAAGAATTTCTATATTGTTTACTAAAAGTTCAATTTTATTTTCAGTAACCTCTTGACCTTTTACATTTCCTTTTTGAACAATTCCTTTAACTGAAATTACTGATTCTCTTGTAATATTTTTAATTTCTTCAAAAGAAGGAGAATCACTAGTTACTACAAGTTGCACTATTCCGGAGTAATCTCTTAAAAGTAAAAAAGCTATTTTGCTTTGTGCTCTTATTTCATGTACAAAACCTTTAAGTAAAACTTCTTGTGAAACCTTATCATTTAACTGATTAATTTTTATTCTTTCCATTTTTAAAAACCTCATAAAACTATCTTTTATGTCAAATATATATATTATAATTAAAATAATTTATATATGTTACTAATAAGATAAAATGTATAAGAAAATAGAAAAATAGAAGATTAAATTAAAAATTATTTTTTATATTTAGAAAAAAAACATTAATACCATTAAATAACAGTATCTTGCTTTTTTTCCAAATAAAAATTATCTATTCTTAAATAAAACAACAAATTGTATAATTACTAAAATTGCAATTACAGCCCACCAAATAATATTTACTAAATCAACATTTTTACAAGTATCTAATGCATTCATTACTGGTAAACTACAATTACTTATTTTTTCAACAAAAGTAATATAATTACTTCCAAAAAAACCATAATCAACATTAATTATTTTTACATATCTTAATGCAAAAAGTATAGCTGCAATAAACACCCACACAAAACTAAATACCTTTATTTTATTTTTATTCATAATTTATTTTCCCCTTATTATTTTTTATTTTTTAAAATATTTAACAATAATTAATATTTTTAAAAATATTTAAACTAATCCAAAAAATTTTAAAATTAACATAATTCCTAAACCAGCAAGACCAAAGATACCTGATATAATTATTGTTAACCAGAAAGGTAGTTTAATACCTATAATTGTACAAAATATAAAACCTGCAATACCAATTATACTGTTCAATATAAAATTTTTAAAAAATACTAAAAATAAAATTGTTAATGCTATTAAAACAATACCTATAATTAAACTAATAGGATTATTTACTAAATTATTAATACCAACACCAACACTTTGACTAATTATATTTGCATCCATATTTATTTTCTCCTATATTCTTTAAATTTAAAATAAAAAAAGTTGTTATTAAAGTTATAATATTTTAAACAATATACATAAGATGTAATACAAACAGTGTATAAAGTGGCTTATTTTAAGAAAACAAACAAAAATTAGAAAATAATAAAATATTTAATATAAATTGTAAAATAAATTAAAG
>JAQVRT010000083.1 GCA_028700905.1 Candidatus Iainarchaeum sp.
TATATTTTATCTACTTTAAAACTTTCAGTTTTAATTGCTTTTTTATAAAATGAAACAATTTTCTTTTCCCTAAAATCTAGTTTTTGATATACTATTAACTTAGTACAAATATTACGTGCTGAATGTATATTATTAATTACATTATACCAATCTTTATTTATAAAACTAAAAGTTACAAGAACATCTTCTTGATTTTGATTTAAATAGTGATGAGCTCTAGAAATTACAGTATACACATAGGCTGCCGCTAATAAATCTTTTGAAGGTTTTATTAAGTTTAGTTTAATATCAACACTCATAAAGATATCTATATTTCAAAAGGCTTTTAAACTCTATTATGTAGTAATTAATTAAAAAGAAATTTTAAAAAAAATATAAAAGATATGACTAAAAAATTTAATCTATTAAAAAGACCTTATCTATATTCTTCTCTAAGTAAACAATAAACTTATCTTTATTCTTTCCTTTTAACTTTTCCCAAGAATCATATACTTTTCTAATTTTATCCTCTAGGAATCTTTCATTAGAGCTATTAAATCTATACTTAGGATATTTTTCTTTATTGTAACCAAGTTTATACATACAAATATTTTCAATAGTTTTTGTAAAAGTCTCACTAAATGAATTAGAATGTATAGGTAAATTATTATCCTTTAAATAAATATTAATTCTTTTAAAAATATCATTATTAGAATTAACTGTATGTATCATCTCATGAATAATAATAGAAAAAATCTTACTTTTATCTATTTTTAAAATATCAACGTCATTATGAATACTTAAAAAATAAGAATTAACTGTTGCAGAACCACCCCAACCATTTCTAGTATTACTTATACTAAAAACATTAATTTGTGCTTTTGTATCTGTAAAAATATCAAAAAGAATATTTATTACTTTTAAATGTATTTTATCTATATATTCTAAAAAATAATTATTAAATATTTTTTCATAATTTTTATTAATATTTATTGGAAATAATTTTTCTAAGACTTTTAAAACTTTTACATCTTCTTTATCTAACTTTTCTTTTAAAACAATCTTATCTATTAAAGAACGATAGTTTCTACTATAATCTATTGCTATTTTTAGATTTTTATTAGTATGTCTTAAAAGATCTACTAAACTTTTTATACCTAAACGATCTGCATTTGCAAAAGAACAAGAAATAACATCATAAGCATTACAAGCAAGTCTTAAATCTTTTGAAGGTTTTATTAAGTTTAGTTTAATATCAACACTCATAAAGATATATATTAAATAAAGGTTTTTTAAAAGTTATGTTTAATAAGGATCTATCATAAACTAAAAGTTAAAAATTTATTAAAAAACCTTCTTTATATTCTTCTCTAAGTAAACAATAAACTTATCTTTATTCTTTCCTCTTACTTTTTCCCAAGAATCATAAACTTCTCTTAGTCTATCTTCTACTCTACAGCATGCAGGATCTAAATTATACCTATAATTTAAATATTTACAATCACTATACCCAAGCTCATACATACATATATTTTCAATAGTAGAGGTTAAAATCTCAGAAAATAAATGAATATCTTTTTTATTAAGTTTTTGCTTAATAGATAGATATTCTTTACTATTATCATTTACTGAATGTAATAATTCATGAGTAAAAATTCTAAATATTATAGAATATTGATGATTATTAGATTCTAAAAAAACTTTACTTAAAGATAAATAAAAACCTATATCAGTTGCAGAACCTCCAGAACCACCTTTGAAAGGATCATCTGTAAAATAAACATATAGCTCTATAGATAAATCTAAAAATAAGCTTTCAAGTATCTTAGTTAATTTTGGAAGTACTTCTATCTTATATTTATTAAAATAAATATCACTAAATTTTTTATCTATAGTATAATCTATTTTTGCTTTTATTACTTTATTAGTTAACTTTACTAAATTTTTTTCACAAGAAGTTAGTTTTTTATTTAATATTAATTTTTTAATAGTAGAATCATAATAATTTTGATTATTTAATAAACTATTAAAATCAGTATCCATTAAAGTCAATAATCTTAACATTGGTATACTTGATCTATCTTCTTTAACTGGAGAAAATATATGATAACCAAGACTACAGTTCACTAAGTCTTTTGAAGGTTTTATTAAGTTTAGTTTAATATCAACACTCATAAAGATATCTATTAAATAAAGGTTTTTTAAAAGTTATGTTTAATAAAGATCTATCATAAACTAAAAATTAAACATTTACCCAAATAACACAACCTTTCTTATGAGCATAAGGCTTTGGAGAAGAATATCTTTTGATATCAGACAATACCCAAGCATGAGGATTATTATATTTTAAATCTAAAACATCTTCTCTCTTTATTTGATGTTTTTCTAAGTTTTTAAGTAAAATATCTTTGTTAATTTTTATTGAATCTTTAATAGTACATTCGCCATATACTTTTTTTGTGCCACTCATAATAAGAGCAATTCTTTCACCAATCTTTGAAGTATTAAAGTTTCTTATCTCCCAAGTCTTTTTTCCTTCTAAGATTAAATTTAACCATTTTTCTTTAATTATAAGGCCTTTCATAAAAGATATTAATATTTCAAAAGGCTTTTAAACTCTTTTATGTAGTAATTAAA
>JAQVRT010000084.1 GCA_028700905.1 Candidatus Iainarchaeum sp.
GGTCGAAAAAAAAAGAAAAGATAAAATTAATAGGAGAAAGAGGATAGATGCATAATTCTAGACTATCCATTCTCCTTTGAGATTAATATAACTAAGTAGTAGTTACTTATAAACCTTACTATTAAGGTACATTGTTAAGTTAAAGGTTGGTAAATATCCCTTTTGATAAATTTTGAATTATACGAAAATATTTAAATAGTAGTTTTGTGTATGTTTTATATGAGGACAAAATAAAAAAAGATTAACACATATTCAACAATCTTCTTGTTGTTTCTCTTGTGTCTGTTATAATTTCACGGGTTAAAATCTCCCTTTTGTCCTCTTTTTTTTAAATTCTTCCTATATAGTCATTATATAAAAGTTTAAATATGCTAAATTCTTTTGAGTTCTGAAATTATAACGGAAGAAGATTAATCTTATTCTGTTTAAAATTGAAAATTAAAATGATTGGTGATAGTTCCACTTATTTTGAGATAGAACATAGTTACTTAGTAACCACTATGGCTCAAAGTATTTCAGAATTAGATTACTTCTTGAATAATACAATATTAAGAGATAATCTTTCTTTAAAAACTTTTAGTTGTGGTGTGAACACAACTAAATTAGGGAGGTATATAAATTAAAATGCAATCAGGAAATAACACTCAGGTTGAGGATTTTTTAAAAGAAGGGATAAAATTTGAAAATTCTACTTTGAATAAACATCTTATAGAACTTTCATTTGAGATTAATTCTTTAGATAGATTAAAACTTTTTTTACAAAAAAAAGAATTTATTAAAAGATTAGTTTCGGCTTCAAAAGAAATAGGTTATAACAAAGTTGTTGCGAGATTTAGGTTTGGTAAATTTAAACCAACAAAACAAAATCAGATTGAATTATTAAAAATTCAGAATGATTATTTTGATGAATTATCTATACAACTTATGGGGGATAAATTTGATGAATTTAAAGAACTTATTGATTATTCATTAAGTTCATTTTCAAAAAAAGTTTCTCCTGTTATAGACACTAATCTTGGAGTTATCCTTTTGAAACAAATATTTGATTATTTGAAACCATTAAAATTTGAAAATGTGAGATGGATTTATCATAAATTAACAATTACTTATTCAAATTATAAGTTCTTAAATTATTTAATTAAAAAAGATAATAAGAAACATTATCTTGTAGATTGTTCAAGAAGAAGTGGTTTAGTATTCAAAGATTTAAACATAAGGGATTTTTCAACATTGATTTTATTAAACGAATTATTTGATTTTGATGGTTTTTGTTTAAGACATTATTTTCCAGTAAAAAACAAAGATGGAAAAATAATTGGGTTTTCAGATGGTCATGTATGGAAGTTTAATCAAAATACTTTTTTCTATGAAAGAGTTAAAAGTAAAGAGTTTAGATTAAATAGAAGTCGTGAATATGAAACAATGAATAATTTATTGTTAAAAGATAAATTAAACATTCCTCTTATTTCAAAAATTATTAAGAATCTTGAAGAAGATTACAACAAATAATTTCTGATTTTAATAAATCAACATTTATTTTTTTTATTTTTTTATTTATTTTATTTCTTGTATGAATACAATAATATTTTTTAAAACCATTTTTTTCTTTTCCTTGAATTGTTTTACAAATCGGACAAATTTTATTTTCTTCTTTTTTGTATAAAAGTAATTCTTTTAAAATAATTAATTTAGTATCAATTTCTAAATCTTCTTTTGTAAAGTAAATTATATTATTATTCATTTTTCTCTCCTGATTATAATTTCCTCTTTTTCTGTATCAAGAAAAATATTTACTTTATCTCCCTGTTTTAATTTCAGATTTTCAATGAGTTCAGGATTTAATGCTACCCTGTTTAAACTTTGAATTTTAACACTTATTTTTCCAGTCATTTTAACTTATAGTACCACCCATTAGACCAATATCTCAAAACCCTTAGTTCTAGACCCATTTTAGAATCTTTATAGATTTCATAGAGATGGTCGTAATAATCAGGAGTTTTAACTTCTTCGTCCCAATATTCCTTATCAGTACAGTACTCGCTCATCGGTTCCTTTTCTCACTAACGCCTTTAGATAGGGTTAAAATAAATACTCTCCAGCTTAGGTTAGGTGATTTCTCCTTTTTTGCTTTAGATAGTTTCCTAAATTCAGCGTCGGTGAATGGTATATTTAATGTTTTCATAACTTAGTTAGTTAGTAATACTATTTAAATGTTTCTATTTAGCCTAATTGAATCCAATTAGAACCATTATAACCCCACCATCCAGCTGAGGTTATATCTCCAGAACCAGCACTAGAAGCAAACACCATTAAACCTGTTGCTGGAGAACTAATAGCCTCAGCTTGGGAACCTGTCATAACAGGAGGTAAGAATCCTTTTGATGTAGAACTAACTTGAAGTAAAGCTGAGGCGTCAGGACTACTTGTTCCGATTCCTACATTCCCACTAGCAAAATCTCCTTGTATTAAAGGAACTGCATTAATATTAGCCTGTTTAATTATAAACTGATTAGCTACTGTATTATCTCTTCCTGCTTGATAGCCAATAGCCACAACATCATTAGCAGTATTATTTCTTTTTGCTTCATA
>JAQVRT010000085.1 GCA_028700905.1 Candidatus Iainarchaeum sp.
TTTAAAAAAACTTTAATTTCTTTTTTTTGCATCATATTTAAATTCGTAAGCATCCTTTAAAAAACTTTTAATTTCTTTAGATTCTTGATAAGTCCATTGGAAACCTTTTGGACCATAAATAATCTTCCCACTAATATACAAATAATCAAGTGCTATCTTTAAAGTCTTAAACATTATTTTTTTGGGAAGATTCTCCCTTAACTGAGTTATCTTTATAGGAATATCATTGTTTTTCTTAAGATAATCTTCAATCATTAAAACTGTACTTAAGTTAGGATATCTTACACTAAAGTCAATAGGTTTCAATTGATTCTTTTTAGGTTTCATAATAGATATTAATAAGTAACAAAATATTTATAAATAGAACTATTTTCTAATATCTTTCTTTCTTAAAAGCCTATTGTAAGTTATAGCAAACCTATGAGTCTCATCTCTTATCCTCTGTAAAAGCTTTAAAGCTTTTGATTTTCTTGAAAGCTTAAGAGGAATTAAATTATCTTCTAAAAAGATTTCTTCTTCTTTTTTTGCAAGAGAGATTAAGTTTACTTTTTTATAAAGGTTTAAAGAATCAATTGCTTTTTTAGCAGAAGATAATTGCCCTTTTCCACCATCAATAACAATTAGATCAGGAAAATCTTTACCTTCTTTTAAAAGTCTTAAATATCTTCTTTTAACAATCTCTTCAATTGCTAGAAAATCATTATTTCCTTCAAAAGATTTAATCTTAAATCTTCTATATTCTTTTTTATTTTCTCGCCCCTCTTTAAACTGAACCATAGAGCCTACAGTAAACTTTCCTGAAAGATGAGAGATATCAAAACATTCAATAACTTTTGGAATTTCTTTTAAAGATAAAACATTCTTAAGTTCTTCTAAAGCAAAAGTGTTTTCTAAAAACTTAATCTCTATGTTCTTATATGCAAAATCTAAAAGTTCTTTCTTTTCTCCAGTCTTTGGAACTATTAACTTTATTTTTTTATTTTTCTTTTTAAAATAATCAATAGTTGATTGTTCTGGAAGAGAAGGTAAGATTATTTCAAGAGATTCTTTCTGTTCTAGATATTTATCTAAAATAAAATCATCTAAAATAGTTTCTTCTTCAAAAACATCTAAAGTATATTCTCTTTTGTTAACTAAGATTCCTTTTGAAATATTAAATATTACAAAATAAGCTTTATCTTTATGTAAAATATAATTTACTAAATCTTGATTATATGTTTTTGTTTTTTCAACATTTTGTTTTAAAGATAAATAATCAATGGCATTTATCTGATCTCTTAAAACTAAAGCAGATTCAAAATTATTTTCTTTTGAAAAAGTTTTCATTCTATCTTTTAAACTTTTTAAAACATCTTCAGTTTTTCCTTTTAAAAGAGAAGAGATTGTTTCAATAGTTTGAAGATATTCTTCTTTTGAAATTTTATTAATACAAGGAGCAGAACATTGTCCTATATGGTATCTAATACAAGGTGTTTTAGGTAAAGTTTTACATGTTCTTAGTTTAAAATATTTATTTATATATTTTAAAAGATTATCTCGCTTTTCAGCAGAAGTAAATGGTCCAAAAGCTATTTGATTTTCTTTTGGTTTTTCTCTTAAAATAAATAATCTTGGGAAGGCTTCTTTAGTTAAGGAAAGATAAGAGTATTCTTTTGAGTCTTTAAAGATGATGTTGTACCTTGGTTTATGCTTCTTAATTAAATTATTTTCTAAAAGAAGGGCCTCAAGTTCGTTTTTTGTAACTATAAAGTCAATTGAGGAGATGTTTTCAACTAAAGCCCTAGTCTTTGGGTCTAAATCTTCTTTTGTAAAGTAACTTGTAACTCTTTTTTTTAAGTTTTTAGCTTTACCAATATAGATTATCATGTTATTTTTATCTTTATAAAGATAACAACCAGGGTCTATAGGTATTTTTGATAAGTCAAGCATAAATATATAGTTAAGAGAAACATTATAAAAATAGTTATCTTGGTCTTTTTGGTCTCTTTATCATTGGATAACCTTTTGAAGGTTTATTTCTTTTAAATTTAAAATCTTTAGAAAATATTCTTTTAAGAAAGCTTTCTTTTTTTGCCTTTTGTTTTTCTTTTTTTATTTTTTCTACTTTGTTATTCTCATTAGCTTTTTCTTTTTTAACTTCTTCTTTTGGTCTTAATAATCTTAAATCTTTTTCTTTAATATCTAAAACTTTTTTATTTTTTGTTTTTCCTAAAAGATAATTAATTTCAATATAAAGACCAGCTTTATTTCTATTTGAAACATTTCTATGAAGATATAGTTCTAATTTTTCATTAGGTGCATAATAAAGAGCATAATTTCCAAAAGGAATCATTTTTCCATTTTTTGTATGTTCAAAACCAAATTGAACCATAGGCATAAATAAAACTTTTCCTTCTTTTATTTGTGTATGCCCTTGAATGGATAAAAATTGAGAAGATCTATTATTAGTGTATTTAAGACCAGAAGAATAAACTCCTTCTTGAAATTTAAAATCTAAAATTCCTTCATAACTTGTAATTTTTCCTTGATCTATTTTTATTGATGCTCCAGCACCTATTTTTTTAGAAGTAACTGAAGATTGTA
>JAQVRT010000086.1 GCA_028700905.1 Candidatus Iainarchaeum sp.
TTTCTATCATCATGGAATCTATTTTTAGATCTTTGATTTTCAAAAGAACTTTCAGAAACTGCTCTTTTTCTATCTCTAAAACTTGTTTCATTTCTTGTTGTTCTTGGATTTTGAGAACTTCTTGATTTTCTTAAAAAACCTATTTGTTTATTAAAAAAATCTTTTGCTTTAATATCTGATTTATTATTTGTATTTTTTACAACATCTCTAGTCCTATCAAAAGAAACAACTTTAACTTCTGGAACATCAATTTTTTTAATTGAAAAACCAAATCTTTTACACATTTTTATAAATGTAGGTTCATCTCTATAATCAATAAAAGTTATTGCTTTTCCTTCTTGACCAGCTCTTGCAGTTCTTCCTATCCTATGAACATACTGAGTATCATCTTTTGGAAGATCATAATTATAAATATATTCAAGATTATCAATATGTATACCTCTTGCAGAAACATCACTTGAGATTAAAACTGCAGTTTTATGTGTATGATATTTATCTATTGTATGAGTTCTTTTTCTTTGCTCAAGACCACCATGAAGTTTAAATGCTTCAACTCCATTTTTAATTAAATTATTATAAATTACATCAACTTCTCTTCTAGTATTTGAAAATACAATTGATTTTTTAGGATTTTCTTTAATTAAATGTAAAAGAAGAGAAAATTTTTGATTTGATTTAACAACATAATATTCTTGTAAAAGTTTTGAAGGATCAACTTTTGATTCAACAGAAACTCTTTCTGCATTTGGAATATATTTTCTTTCAATATTTGAAACATCTTTTGTAATTGTTGCAGAAAACATTAAAGTTTGTCTATGTTGTGGAATTTTATCAATAATTTTTGAAATATCTTCTGCAAAACCCATATCACACATTCTGTCAGCTTCATCTAATATTAAAAATTTAACTCCCTTTAGATTTAAATTACCTCTATTCATTTGATCGATTATTCTTCCTGGAGTTCCAATTACTATGTCTGAAAATCTAATATCTTTTGCTTGTTGAGAAACAGATTCTCCTCCATAAACAGCACATGAAATTAATTTTTTAACTTCAGACATTTTTTTAACTTCTTTAAAAACTTGCAAAGCAAGTTCTCTTGTTGGAACAATAATTAAAGCTTGAACTTTCTTTTCTTTATTAACATTTGGTAAAATACCTGAAAGAAAAGCTACTGTTTTTCCTGTTCCTGTTGCAGATTCTGCAATTATATTTTTACCTTCTAAGATTAAAGGTATTGTTTTAATTTGTATTTCAGTAGGTTTTAAAATACCCATATTTGTTACTGCTTGTAATATAGTTTTATCTTTAATTAAACTATTAAAATTTTCATTAGAATTAGTCATATTTAATTTTCCTTTTTTTAATTTTATTAAATAAGTTTATAACTTATAAAAGTATTAAACTCAATATATATTTATGAAACAAATAGTTTAAAAAGAGCAAAGAAATCCTAAACAAAGCAAAGATTATTTAACAATACCTTTCTTTTTTGCAAAATCAAGTATTTCTTTAGGATTTTTTAAATTTACATCTAAATATTCACTATTTAACATTTTAAAATCTGCAGAATAAACATCTATTAAATATAATTTAATTTCTCCATTTGAAAGTCTTTTATAAAAACAATTTTTTGGAGTAATATCTAAAATTTGAATAGAATCTTTTAACATAAAATTTGCAGTAACATCCATTAAATTATTTTTGATTTGTAAAAATTCTTTTTCAGAAATTAATTTCTCTAAATATCCTTGTGTTACATTTTTAAGAGAAGTAAAATCATATGCAATAAAATGAATTCCTTTTTTAAGATGTGTTTTAGAAAAAGCAAATCTTGGCTTAATTATAGAAATTCCATTTTGTTCAAGATATTTTAAAAGAATCATTTCTTGAGCAGCATTTCTATAACTATAATTATCAAGAGCTACTTTAATATATAATGATTTATTTCTACCATTTTTATTTATGGTTAATTTATAAGAAGTAACAGTATTTCTTGACAAATAACTTAAAGATAATTTTAAGGGTTCAACCTTAAATCTTCTCTTAGGATCAATATAGGAATATTCTTTTTCACTATTAATAATATTTTGTCTAAATTTTAAAGAGGATTTATTAATTTTTCCTTCACCACCAAAAGATTTAAACAAATCATATATAACTTCCATGGAACTTGGAATATAATCTTTAGATCCTTTTCTTCCTACACCTCTAGTGTAATTTACTAAAGACTTAATTTTAGGATCATAAATAATTAAACTTGATGGAGAATCTTTAGATTTATATTTAGAAGTTTCAATATGTTTTAAAGGAGGTTTTGAAATTTTGGATGTATTTTTTTTTAATCTAAAAGGTTTTATCATAATTATTCAGTCTATTATTTCTATTTTTGGTCTTTCTAAATTAAAAAGATCAGTATAGTAAATATAAGCTCCTGCATTTAAGAAAATAACTTTATCTCCTATCTTTGGAACATATCCTTCCTTAAAATATACTCTATATCTAAAAATATCTTCTGAAGCTGGAGTTAAACCTTTAATTGTATAAGGTTTAAGAGTAT
>JAQVRT010000087.1 GCA_028700905.1 Candidatus Iainarchaeum sp.
CTTCTTGCATTGTAGCATAAGTAAATTTTGTAATTTCTTCTTTTTCTAACTTTTCTTTAGTTTTTTTAATTTCTTCAGAAATACTTTCTTTATGTTCTTCAAGAGCTCTTAATATTTCTAATTTTGCTACAATTTCATTACTTTTTAATGCTATTTGGCTAATATTTTCTTTAATGTCGTTCATAGTTATTAACACCTTCTAAATTTATTAATATAATATATTATAAATTATTAGTTCGTTTACTTTATAAAGCTATCTTTTTTTATTGTTTATATATGCTTTTCTCAGAATCATTATAGATTTCTATATAAAAAGAAAGTGAATTTTCTAAAGAAATATCCATTTCACAATTTCCAAAGATGATATCTTCTGAAACACTTTCTGCTAATATTTCAATAGTTTGATTTTCTTGTATCTGAGTATAATTTGCATCAAGATAATTACTTAAAATGTATTTATTACCATCAAAATATATTCCACAAGCTTTATTATTATAGTTATTTGATTTTATAAATTCTTTAAAATTTATATTAAACTCATCTAAACTATTTACATCTATTAAGTTATTTTCTGAAAGATAGTTGATTTCAGTTTTATAGTTTGATACTAAATGTTTTATTTTATTATTTGAATAGTTTATGTTTTTTGAGATTAAAAAAAGCATAGTTACAAATATCATAATAAAAACAACAATTATTATATATGTAAATCCTTTTTCTTTCATTTTTTAAGACCACACTATTATATTTAAAGTTTTATTAATATCATAAAAATAATAATTAAAAGAGCTTAAACTTTTTTTATCAGGAACTGTATCTCCAAAATTAGCACAGTTTTCATTTTCTTCTAAAAAATCACATATTTTTATTGAATAATTACTATCTATATAACCATATAATTCATTATATATTATTTGACCTTTATTATCCTGAATATAATCTCTGAACTCTTTATTTTGTGCATTGATTAAAAATATTTCTGAACTTTTTTCAATCATTAAGTTTTCTCTAGTTTCTGTTTTTGTATAGCTTGAAAATAATGTTATTATGAATAAAAAAAGAATCATTACAGCAATAACAGCTTCTACAGATTTAATCATAAATTATCATTTAACCATACCATATATCATATTTTCAATTATTGAATAATATTTTTCTTTATCATCATCTTCAATTAAATATTCTGGGGGCATAGCATAGTATGCAACTTTATTTGAATTACTTAATATTATTAAAGGGAATACTCCTTCTTCATTTCCATAAGATACTTTTTCTGAATCAAAAAGTGTTGATCCAAAATCTAATTTTAAAGGAGTTGTCATTGGTTTTAGTGTTTGTACAATTGCAAAATCGTCTTTTACTTCAAGATAACTTCTAAGTCCATAGACCATACGATGTTCTGAACTTGGTATAAGTACTCCATTATTAGCAATTGGTTTTTTATAATTAAGTTCAATACCATTAGCAACTTTATATATTTTATCTTGACAATCTTTTACTTGGCAATAATTATTAAGATAATTAACTCCTAAAAAATTATCAAATCTTAGTATATAGTTTTCAGAATCAAGTCTTGCCCAGCCACTCACAATATTAGAATCAAATGACCCTTCAATATCTCCTTTTGTTGCAAAAACATCTTGGTTTGTTTCTTTTTCAATTCCAGCATCTCCAACCCAGATAAGTCTACCACCAGTTGATACATAATTAATAAACATTTCAAGCTTTGGTGTAGATATTTTTCTAGATTTTGTAACTATTACCATTGCTTCATTTTTTAGTTTTTCTTCACTTAAATAATTTATATTTTCAAGCCTTACATTCATTCCAATTATTTTATTATCTCTTATTGTTTTCTCTAAAAGATAAGGATTTCCAAGACCTTCTATATCTGATGGATTATAAACAATTAATATGCTTGGTTGTTGTTTTCCAGTAATTAATGTTTGGGTTCCCCAGTAAATAGAACACATTCCAGGAATAGATTTACATCTAACTGTTCCTGCCCATACTAAAAGATATAGTAGAATAATTATCATTATTATAACTACTGCAGTTTTCCAAATCATTTTTTTATTAATCATTTATTATCCTTTTTTTAATTTTTTTAACTGTTATTACATAAATTATATAAGAGTAAGTTATTTAATAGTTTTCTATATATATATTTATTATTAGAGGTGTAATATTTATGAAATTAAAGCAAATGAAGAGTAATAGTCAAGGACCAAGTAGTGCTATTGGTATTATGAAGTTTAATGAAAGTTTAGGTGGTTATAAGCTTTCACCAGAATTAGTAGTTGGTTTATCTGTTGCTTTTGTAGTTGTAATTTTAATATTTAAATTAATGATTTAGTTAGGTTTTATTAAAACCTTTACTATTTCTTCTTGTCCTTTTTCATTTAAATATTTAGATATTTTTTCGAGAATTTTAAAATCTCCTGAATATCCGTAATTTCCTATTTCTATATTTTGTTTATTATTATAAAGTTTAATAAAGTAATTATAGTTATCAATTACATCTAAATTAACATCATCAATTTTTTCTTTAG
>JAQVRT010000025.1 GCA_028700905.1 Candidatus Iainarchaeum sp.
TAAATTAACTGAAACAAAAGAGCATGTAGATAAAGAGCTTTCAAGCCTTTCTTTAAACCTAAATAATTCTTTAGAAAAAATAAAAGAAAAAGAAGAACAATTAAATCTTTTAAAAATAAAAGAAAAAACTTTGGAAAAAAATTCCTTAATTGAAAAGCAAATTGAACAATTAAATAAACTTCTTTTAGAAAATACTTCTTTAAAAGAAAAGTCCCTAACTGAAATTAATTCTCTAGATAAAATAGAAGATCTCTCATCTTTAGAAAAAGAAATTTTAAAAGAAAAAGAAACCCTTTCTCTTAAAAAAGAACTTTTAAAAATTTCTGAAAAAATAAAAGAAGTTTCTGAAAAATTAGTCTTACAAAAAGAAGAACTTTCAAAAATAAACTTTTCTCAAGAAGAATATCTAAATCTTTTAACAGATTATAAAGCTTTAGAAAATAATTTTATGCAAATAAAAGAATCCTTAACAAACTATAAATCCTTAAAAGAAACTTTAAAAAAGCAATTAGAAAACCTAACCTCTCTTTCAAAACAAAAAGAAGAAGTTAATCTTTCTTTTACAAAAATAAATAGAAAAAAACAAGATCTTTCTTATTTTTTAAAAGCCATTGATAATAGTCAACTGCAGTTAAGAAAAGTTTTAATAGATAACATAAATCAAGCTCTTTCAATCATCTGGCCAAAAGTATATCCTTACAAAGATTATTTGTCAGCAAGATTAAATGCAGATAACGATTATATCTTAGAAGTTTTAACTTTAAAAAATAACTGGATAAGGGTTGAAGGTTTATTAAGTGGAGGAGAAAGGGCTTGTGCTTCTCTTTCCATAAGGATTGCAATTTCTTTAATCTTAACTAAAAAATTAGGTCTTTTAATTCTTGATGAACCTACACATAATTTAGATGAAAAATCAATAGAGGCTTTATCAAATGTTTTAGAAGAAGAGCTTCCTGACCTTGTAGAACAAATATTTATTGTAACTCATGATAACAAGCTTCTTGAAACTGTTAATGCAACTAAGTTTATAATTGAGAGAGATAAAGAAAACGATTCTGCTTCAAAAGTTAATTTTTAAAGATTTTATTAAAAATAACCTCATTTTTAAACATTTTTATCTATATATTATTTATGTCTTATATCCCTGATTTTCATAAGATTAAATACTTTACAGAAAAGTTTAAAGAATACTATCAAAATAATTATATCTCTTGTATATTGGATGTTTCAAAAAGAGAGTTTGGGATAGGAACTATACAATCTAAAATTAGTCAAAGACATTTATCTTTTGTATCTTTAGAAGATTTTAATAATTATTTAAGAATTACTCCTCCTTTTTATGTTTCTTATTCAACTAGTTATTTTAAATATCCAGATAGAAGACCAATGGATAATAAAATATGGGAAGGTTCAGACATTGTCTATGAGTTTGATTCTGATGATTATGATCTGCCATGCCATGATAGACATAATACCTGGCAATGTACAAGTGAAGAATGTAATGAATGGGGTTATGGAAACTTAGTAGAATGCCCTAAATGTTTTTCAAAAACCAAGATTACAGAATGGACTTGTGATGAATGTTTAGGAAAAGCAAAAGAAGATACCTTAAGATTAGTTGATTTTTTAGAAAAAGAATTTAAATTAAATCCAGCAAGCTTTATTATTAGTTTTTCAGGTGCTAAAGGGTATCATGTAAGAATAACTGATAGAACAATAATTTCTTTATCTAAACCTGCAAGACTACAGATGATGAACTATATTTTAGCAAATGATTTAGAGCTTGAAAAATTAGGTTTTATAAAACAGAAAAAACTTTGGAAAATACCGCCTGTAAAAGAAGCAGCTGGATGGTCTAAAAAAATTATAATGGGTATTATTGATGTGTTTTCTTATGATGAAAAAAAGCTTATTAATTTATTTGGACTTTCTCCAAAAAAAGCAAAACTTTTAAAGGATACAAAAGAAGATATTTTAAATAAGATGTATCATAATAATATATTAGTTGCTGATTTTTCTTCAAGTGATAAATTTTTTGAAGATGTTATAAATCATGTAATAAATAAAACAAGACTTAAAATAGACCCTCAATCATCTTCAGATATTTTTAAGATAATGAGGGTTCCAGATACTATTCATGGTGGTACTGGTTTTTTATCTACATATATTAAGACAAAAGAAGATTTAATAAATTTTGATCCTTTTAAAGATCCTGTTGTTTTAGGTAACATGGATTTAAAAAAAATAAAATTATTAAAACCAACACCTAAATTTAGAATAATTGACCAATATTATGGTCCTTATAATAAAGATGAGGTTTTAAAACTTCCAGAAAAAGTATCAATGTTTTTAGTTCTTAAAGGGGTGGCAAATTTTGAGTGAAGATTATAGTTTAGATTACGATGAATTAAGAAAAATTTATAGACTTGAAACAAAGTCTCCCAAACTTACAAAATTAAATACTGATTTTTATAAGGAGCTTAAAAAATTTCTTTCAGATGAAAGAAAAAAATATACTTCAGAGATTGAAGAGTCTTTTTCTCATGCAACTATAAAAAAGTTTGAAACTTTAAAAAAAATGGTTGAAAAAATAAGAGAAATAAGAATGAAAAAATGTCTTAACCTTTGTTTAATGTATAGTAGAACAAATGATTTTGAAGAAGAAGGTTTAATTGATTTTGAAATTGATTTTGCAAAAGGTGTGATTAAATTAATTGATAAACAAACAGAATTTTCTCAAAATATTTTTGGAGTTTCTAAAAAGACTAAAAAGATTGAAAATCAAAATCTTTGTAAAGTAAAATTTTTAGAAGAAGTTCCTACATTTATAGGTGCTGATTTAAAGGAATATGGTCCTTTTGAAAAAGAACAGGTTTGTGAGATTCCTGAAGATATGATTAAAATATTAGAATCAAAAAATCTTATTAAAAAAATAGATTAAAAAAGAGTTGATAATTAATGGTTGATTTTCCAAATATAAACGATGTTGTAATTTGTAAAGTTACAAAAATAACTGATTTTGGTGTTTTTGCAGAGCTTTTAGAGTATGATAATATGGAAGGTTTTGTACACATTTCACAAATTTCATCTACTTGGATTAAAAACATTCATAATCATGTAAAACAAAATCAAATAAGAGCTGCTAAAGTTTTAAAAGTTGATGAAGAAAAAAAACATATTGATATATCTTTCAGTAGAATTACAGATGCTGATGAAAAAAGAAAAATTTCTGAATATAGATTATTTTTAAGAGCTCAAAGTCTTTTAGGGGTAATAGCTCAAGAGATTGGAGAATCACAAGAAAAAATTTGGGAAGAAGTTGCAGATCCAATTATTGAAGAAGAAAATTCTTTATATAAAGGATTTTTAAATATTTTAAAGCATGGAGGAGATTATTATTCTCAAATTGATCCTAAATATCATAAAGTTTTATTTGAGATTTTAGATAAAAATATTACTTTAAAAGACAAAGATATTTTAGGGATAATGACAATTACTTCAAGTAATTCTAGTGGTTTTGAAAATATTAAAAAAGTACTTTCTGAGGTAACAGATAAATATCCTGACTGTAGAATACTTTATTTAGGCCCTGGTAAATATGAACTTAAAGTAACTTCTAAAGAATTTAAAACTTCTGCAAAAAAATTTGATTTAATTGTGGATGAAATTTCTAAAGGATTAAAAAAACATGCTTCTTTTGAAGTTGTTAAAAAAGATTCTTAAATGTTTATATAAAGGTGAGTTGTAATATGGTTACTGAAATAAAATTAATTAAAAATATAAAAACTTTAAAAAATCCAGTTCTTTTTGTAGGGCTTCCTGGAATCGGTTTAGTTGGAAAAATATCTGTGGATTATTTAATTAAAGAATTATCTCCAAAACCAACATTGATTGGAAAAATATTTTCTGATTCTTTTCCTCCTGCAGTTCATGAAAAGAATTCTGTTTTAGAACTTATCTATGATGAAATTTATTTATATAAAACAAAAACAAAAGATTTTTTATTCATCGCAGGCCCAGTTCAACCTCCTTTAACAAATACAATTAATAGCGATCAACATTATGAATTTTCAGAAAAAATTGCATTATTTGCAAAAAAGCATAAAATTAAAGAGATATATACTTTTGCAGGTCTTAATATAGGGGATAAAAGAATAACTTCTAAACCAAAAGTTATTTGTGTATCTACAGACTTAAAAACTAAAGAAAATATTTTAAAAAAGAAAATTTCAAACCTTCATTTTCAAGATAAAGGACAAGATGCTTTAATCTCTGGAGTTGCAGGTTTACTATTAGGTATTTCTTATGAGTCTTATAAAATCCCTGGTTGTTGTTTAATGGGAGAGACAAATAGTAAATTAACCTATGGAGACCCTTCTTCTGCAAAACAAGTTTTAGAAGTTGTTGATTCTATATTTAAATTAAAAATTAATTTAAAAAAGATAGATGAAAGTGCAAAAAAGATAGAAAAATCTTTTAGTGAAATTTCTAAAAATCTAGAGGAAATTTCTCAAAAGCAAGAAGGTCCGTCAACTCAATCTAACTATATAAGATAATTTTTAATGGTGAAAAATAAATATGGTCTTTAAAGAAAATGAACTTGGAATTGTTGTTTCAACAATGGATTCTCCTTCAACTTCAAAGATCACTTTTGTGTGTACCAAAAAAGTTTATAAAGGACAATATGTTCAAATAGATTATTCTCAAGGTAGTTTAATTGGGCTTGTAACAGATGTATCTTCTCAAAATAGGTATTTTGAAAATAATGAGTCTGTAAAAGAATTTGAAAGTTCTGATTATAATATCAATGATCAATTTCCAACAAGTGATTGGGAATTTTTACTTGCAAATATAAAGCCTTTAGGAGTTCTTTCAAAAGAAAATTTTTTTGTAAGATCAACACTTCCAGTATCTCCTGGATCTAAAGTTTCAATTTGTGAAAAAGAAGTTTTATTTAAATTTCTTCATTTAAAAAAGAACGGGCTTAATCTTGGACAAATTGAATTCCCTACTCTTCCTGTTACTTTTTGTATGGATAGACTTTTACAAAAACATTTAGCAATTTTAGCACAATCTGGGGCAGGAAAAAGTTATTTAACTTCTGTTGTTTTAGAAGAACTTTTAGACAGAACTAAAGAAGATGGTCAAGTTGCAGTTTTATTATTTGATGTTCATGGAGAGTATTCTCATTTTTCACATCCAGTAAAAGATTCTTCTGAATATAAAGATTATTCTTCAAAGACAATAAAGATTAATTCTTTTGAAATAAAGATTGGTGTTTCTACTCTCTCTTTAAATTTCTTTTCTTCTCTTTTACCGTCTCTTAGTTCTGCACAAAAACGTGAACTTGGAAGTGTTTTAAAAAAATTAACTGAAGATAAAAAAAATGGTTTAGGTCCTTTTGATCTAAAAGACATTATTAAAGAAATAGAAAGACAAGAAGTTAAAGAAAATGTTTCAAAACCTTTAATTAATGCTTTAGGTGAACTTTTAGATTATAATCTTTTTGCAAAAATTGATTCTCCTTCAATTTTTGATATTGTAAAACCTGGAAAATTAACAATTATTGATTTATCCAGAGAAATAAATCTTAAAAAGAAACAATTAATACTTTATTATTTTGCACATAAACTTTTTTATTCAAGAACCAATCCTTCTTTAAATGTACCTCCATTTCTTTTAGTTGTTGAAGAAGCTCATCAATTTGCTCCTGAAAGTGCAAGTAAAGATAGAGCTATGGCAAAATCAATCTTAGAGACTATTGCAAGAGAAGGGCGAAAGTTTGGATCTTGTCTTTGTTTAATTTCTCAAAGACCAGTTAAATTATCTACAACTGTTCTTTCACAAGCAAATACCCATATAATTTTAAGAATAACTAATCCTTATGACTTAAAGCATATAGGAGAATCATCTGAAGGACTTGATTCTAAATCTGTAGAAATGATAAGTTCTTTAAGAGTTGGAGAAGCATTAGTTGTTGGTGAAGCTTCATCTTATCCTGTGTTTTTTAAAGTTAGAAAAAAATATTCTCAAGATTCTCATTTAGATGTTTCTCTTTCAGGTCTTGCTAAAAATTATTTAAAAAATTCTTCTAATCAAGATAAAGATATTGAAGGTTTTTTATAGCAAAGATGTTTTTATATATCTTATGATATAATATTATATAGTATGTACAAAGTATCGTGGACAGAGTTTGAAAGTCTAGCAATTGATCTTACTAAAAAGATTAAATCTTCAAATAAAAACTTTTCATTTATAGTTGGTGTTAGTAGAGGTGGTCTTTTATTATCAAGATTATTATCTTCAACTTTAGATCTTCCAATGGGCGTTATTGCTGCAAAACATGTTGATGGAGTTTACCACGTTGATAATTATATTTCAACAATATATGATGTTGAAGGAGATATTCTTTTAGTTGATGATGTAATGGACCAAGCTTCTGTTAATGTAATTTCAAAAATTAATAAAAATTATAAAAATATAAATTCTATAACTTCGGCATGTGTTTTTTATAAAGGTAAAGAAAAAAGTTTTAAACCAGATTTTTTTACAAGTAAAGTTGATGAATTTATAACCATTGTTTTTCCTTATCAAGAGAAAACAATTTTAAAAAATTTTGAAAACTCTGAGGATTAAGATAATTTATGAAAAAAAAAGTATCAAATAAACAAAATTTAATAATAGCTTTATTAATTATTCTAATTATTTTAGTAATATTTTTTATTGCTATATTTTCTGCAAATATTTTATATAGTAATATAAAAGAAAATAATATAGATTATAACTTGACAATTTCACAACTTGATCAAAATTCAGATGTTGTTGTAAATATGGGTAATGATGTTAATTTTTCTGAATTAAATGAATTTACTTTACCTGAAAGTGAACTTGTTAATGAATATTTAATCTCAAGTGAAAATATTTCAAATTTAAAAAATATATATTCTTTTTTATTTGATGAAGCCTTAGTTTCTTCTTATGGTTATCTTCAAACTGAAGAAGGCGATTATATTTTAGAATATAAAGATTATATTTTAGTTTTTAATAAAGATGAAAATCAAACTAAAAGTATTTGGAGAGTACAAAATTTAGAATAATTTTAATTTTTTAAAAATGTGTTTTTTTATGGATGATGCAAATTTAATGCTTTTAAAAAAAAAAGTAAAAGCTATAAAACAATATAAAGGTCAAGGGACTCAGCTTATAAGTCTTTATCTTCCACCTGATGCAGATAGAAGCTCTGCAACTAAACAATTAACTGATGAAATGAGTCAATCTTCAAATATTAAGAGTGCTCAAACCAGAAAAAATGTTCAAGCTGCTTTAAAAAGAATTATAAATTATCTAAAACAAATTGATTTTAAACTTCCAGAAACAGGTTTAGTATTATTTTCAGGAGATGTTTCAACTAACCCTTCTAAATCAGATGTAATTTTACTTGCAATTGTTCCACCAGTAAGACTTACAACTAAACTTTATTGGTGTGATTCAACTTTTCATATTGCTCCTTTAGAAGATATGGCTCAAACAGATGATGTTTATGGCCTTGTTGTAATGGATAAACGAGAAGCAACAGTTGCAATTTTAAGAGGTAAATCTAAAGAAATTTTATTTAGTGAAAGTTCAAATGTTCCTGGTAAAACAAAAGCCGGAGGGCAATGTTTAAAAGAGGCTTTTATTTCTCTTTCTAATGGAGATTTAATAGATATTTCTAATATTTCTTCCAAAACTTCTTTAACTTCTGTTAATTTTAATAAAGATAAAATAGTTAATTCAAAAATTACAAAAAAATGGTCAGTTACAAAAAACAAAACTTACATTATTAAAACCAAAGCTCCTGGTATGGAAATTAAAGCAAGTGAAGACCATATTTTTTTTGTCTTAACACCAGATGGAATTATTCAAAAAATTTCAAAAGAATTAACTTTAAAAGATTATTTATTATTTCCTGAAAAATTATCTTATAAAAATAAATCTTATTCTTTCAATACTAAAAAGTATATATCTAAACTAAATAAACCTTCTATTAAAATACCTTCAAAACTAGATAATAACTTTTCTCAGTTTTTAGGTTATCTTTTAGGTGATGGTTCTATTGAAACTGATAGATTAACTTTTTATGAATCTAGAAAAGATGTTATTTTAGAGTATAAAAAGTTATTTGATAAATATTTTAATATAAATTCTTCTTTAACTTTTAGAGATTCTAAAAATTATTATCAATTAAGGGTAACTTCAACTGCTCTTGTAAGATTAATTAAAGAAGAGTTTAAGGAAATTAAAAAAGCAAGAGATTCTTTAATCCCTTCTAAAATATTAACTTCTTCAGATAAAGTTTTATCTTATTTTTTAAAAGGTCTTTATGATGCTGAAGGATATGTTAATTTTTCTAAAAAATCAATAGATATTGGAATTAATAATAAACAACTTGCTTTACAAATACAGCTTGTTCTTTTTAGATTTTCAATTATTGGCTCTCTTCAAGAGTATGATAATAAACAAAATCCATATACTGATAACCATCGTTTTGTAATTTCAATTTCAGATAAAGAATCATTAGCTTCTTTTGAAAAAAATATTAATTTTACATCTCTTGAAAAACAAAAAAAGATTAAAGCTTTTCAAAAAATAAAAACAAAAAAAAGTTTTTCAAGAACTCTTCCTGTATATGGAAGAAAGGTAAGGGAAGTTATTCAATCACATGGCTATAACTTAGAACTTTTTCCAAAGGTAAGTAGTTTTTTTAATAATAACAGGATGATTAGTAAATCAGTATTTAAAACATCTATTTTAGATTATGTTAAAGATAAATCTCTTTTAAAAGATTTAAATAAATTTTATATTATGCCTTATTTTTGTGCAAAAATAAATTCAATAAATATTGAAAATAAAAAAACCACAATGACAGATATTTCTGTTATAAACAAATCTTTTATTGCAAATGGTTTAATTGTTCATAATTCTGCACATCGTTTTGAAAGATTAAGAGATAAGTATGAAGAAGAATTTTATAAAAGAGTAGGTGAAAAAGTAAATACTGCTTTTGTAAATCTTGAAAATTTTAAAGGTATGATTGTTGGTGGTCCTGGGCTTACTAAAAATGAATTTTTAGAGATAGGAGATTTAGATCATAGAATTAAAGATAAAATTTTAGGAACTGTTGATACTTCTTACACAGATGAATCAGGTATAAAAGAAATTCTAGATAAATCTGAAGATATTTTAAAAGAAACTGGTTTAGTTCATGAAAGAAAACTAATTAATAAATTTTTTGAAAATTTAGCAAAAACAGGTCTTGCAAATTATGGTTTTCAAGATGTAATTGATGCCTTAAATATAGGTAAAGCTTCAACTGTTTTAGTTTCAGAAGGATTAGAGTGGACTGTTTTAATTTTTAAATGTTTATCAGATAAATCTAGATTTATTAAAATTGTTAAAAATAAAGATGAAGTTTCAGATGCAATTTCTAAATTTGAAAATTCACAAGATGATTGTATGCAAGGAAAAGCAGAGCTTGTTGAAGAAGTTGATATTTATGATTATTTTATTGATATTTCTAAAAATACAAGTGCAAAGGTAGAACTTATATCTGTTGAAACTTTGGAAGGAAAACAATTTTTTGAAACTTTTGGAGGGCTTGCAGCTTTCTTAAGATATAGATAAGGTGTTATTTTTTGATAAAAACATTAAAAGCAAGAAAAATTACAAAAACTAATATTGGTTCTAAATTAGGGGTTGTAGATATTCGTAAAAGAATCATAGAAAATAAAACCTATTCTCTTTCCTACACAATAAAAGGTAAGTCTTTAGAGCTTAATTTTTTAATAAAATATAAAAAATCTAATCTTAGTGATTTTAAAAAAATTTATTCTGATCTTTTAAATATTGCAAAAGAAAAAAAAATTAAAAAAATATATACTTCTTCATGGGTATTTTCTGAAACAAAAGGTTTATCTGAAAGACTTGGCTTTAAGCTTGTTAAAGGAACTGATAAAAAACTAAACTTAATTAAAGAAAAATATCCTGATTATAAAATTATTGGTATTGAACAAAGATTTTCTACAGATCCAAGAAATTATGGTTTAACTCCTTGTTTAGTTTTAGAAAATAAATCTTTGAAAAAAGAAGTTGTAATTAATATGGATAAAAATATGCTTCCAATATATGTAAAGGAACTTTAAATTATGGATTATAGATAT
>JAQVRT010000088.1 GCA_028700905.1 Candidatus Iainarchaeum sp.
ACAAGACCAAAAAAAAAAGTTTTTATTCAAGAAGAAGATTTTCAATCAAAATTAATTAGTCAAATACATAATAATGATGTTATTGATATTAGAAAAATTCTTCCTCTTGTAACTCCAGGAACAGAACTTAGAGATGGTTTAGATGAAATTTTACATGGTAATTTAGGTGCTTTAATAGTTTTAGGAGATTCAGAAAAGTTAAAACCAATCTTAAAAGGAGGAATTGACTTAGATATTCCTTTTTCTTCTCAAAAAATGTTTGAACTTTCAAAAATGGATGGAGCTATTGTTCTTTCAAATGATCTAACAAAAATTGTAGGTGCAAATAAACATTTAATGCCAGATAGAGATATCTCTTCAAAAGAGACAGGAATGAGACACAGATCAGCTGAACAAACAGCAATGCAATCTGATCTTCCAGTAATTGCTATCTCACATAGAAGAAATGTTATTTCTCTTTATTATAAAGATCAAAAATATGTTTTGCAAGATTTTAATATATTAATGGTTAAAGCAAACTATGCAATTAATAGTTTAAAAGATTATAGAGCAAAACTTGATAAGAAACTTAAAAATCTTTATAATTCAGAAGTTATTTTCTCAAACAATCTAAAAATAGAAGTTATAGATTTAATTCAAAATGTTTTATATTTCTTTAAAAATGAAACTCAAGTTGATGATTTAATAGTAGAACTTGGTTCTCAAGGTCAAGATATTTCTAATTCTTTTTATGAAATAACTTATGGTCTTGAAGAAGAATTATATTTAATTTTAAAAGATTATTCTAATAATTTGCATGAAAAAGAAGAATGTTTTGAAAAAATAAATTTCTTAAAACAATTAGGTATTAGAAAAATTGCAGATTCTGAAAAATTAATTGAAATTTTAGAACTTTCAAAATTTATTTCTCAAAAAGATTTTGATTTTCCAAGAGGTTATAGATTCTTTTCAAAAATGAAAGAAATTGATTCTAAAATTATTGATAATTTAATAAATTCTAAAGGTTCTTTAAAAAATATTAAAAGCCTAAATTTAAATGAATTTTCTAAAATACAAGGAATTGATGTTTCAAAGTCTAAATTACTATATAATTACATCAATAAGATATATACTCGTAAAATATAACTTTTTAAATGTTATGTGTAATTAATATGTTATAATATATATTATTTGAGAAATTATGGATGAAAATACAACTTTGGAAAAAGTATCTAAAAAATCAAAATTTTTATGGTTATATATTTTAGTAATTGTAATTATTTTAGTATTAATAGTGCTTTTTGTTTTTGTAAAAACAAATAAAGATTCTAATCCTTCTGATAATATCATGGCTGATTTAAACGATCTTAATATTATAGAAGATTCTAATTTTTTAGAAGATGAAAATATTGTTTCTCCAGAAGATACAAATGTTATTGAAATTATAGAAATTGAAAATCCAGAAAATTGTGGAACAAACTTAAATTGTTTTAAACAATATGCTGCAGAATGTAAAGAAGGTGCTAGATTTTTATTTACAGATGTAATTTCTACTGAAAATAAATCTTTTACAAGAACTACAGAATATACAATAAATGGTATTGAATATATCTACTGTAAAGTAAATCTTTCTCTTTATGATGTAAATGTTGAAATTACTGGAGAAGATGATTTTAATGAAAGCATGGTTTCAAAAGAAGATATTGGAACTGATGGTACTTGTTATTTTGAAACACCTCAATCTCTTATAGATTATCTTGATAAAAAAGATACTAATACTTTTAGTGGTTCAGTTGATTGTTTTTATTTAGATGATAATAGCACAGTTTGTTCTTCAACAGGAGATATGGTAAATAATTCTTGTGAAGGAGATTATTTTATGCTTGAATACGAATAGTTTTTTTGTTTTTTTTAAAAAAACTATATTGTTTCTATTTTTTCTAAATATCCTTTAAGATTAAATTTCTTTGAAGTTGAATTAAAACTCATAAATCTTATTTTTCCAAAAATAAATCTTTCATTCCATGCTCTATCATGTACCCCGCCAAGAGACCAAGCAATCCCTGTATATCCATTAGCATCTCTTCCATCTAAACTATATTTATCATTTAAAAATATTGCAAATTCTTGAGCTTCTTTAATATCTTTTGTCCATTCTAAAATCTTTTTTGCCCAATACATTCTTAGGTAACCATGCATTTTTCCTGTCTTTACCATTTCTTTTTGACATGCATTCCATAAAACATCGTGTGTTTTAGAGTCTTGTAGTTCTTTAAGTGAATAGAGATGTTCTCTTTTATCATCCTTATGTTCTTCTATAGTTCTTTTTGCCCAATCTGGAAACCCATTATAGTTATCATAATCTTTGTTATAATAACAATAATTATCAGCAAGTTCTTTTCTAACAATTAGTTCTTCAAGAAAAGCTTTTTTACTTTCTTGGTTTTTATCTGATTTTAAAACTTCTAAAGCTATTCTTTGTGAAGAAATTTGTCCAAAATGAAGATATGGTGAAAGATTTGATTGAAAGTTTCTTGAAGGATCATTT
>JAQVRT010000026.1 GCA_028700905.1 Candidatus Iainarchaeum sp.
TGGTCAAGCAAAAGGTACATATACAACTTTCCATTCTCAAAGTGCTAATGAAGCTTTATTAAGGTTTAAGTCATATGGTGTTTTAGAAACTGATTTAGGTGTAATTGATTTAATTATAACTCAAAGAAGATATAATAAATATTTAAAAGGTAAATCTATTGATTTAAGAAATATTACTGAAATCTGTGAAGTTATATATAAAGATGGAAAAATTTCTTTAAATGTTTTATTTTATTTTGATATTTATAAAAATAAATTAATTAAAGTTAATGATTCTATAAAAATCTTTGAAAAATTAAAATTTGCATTTGATATTAAAAATAAAAAAGATTATCTTAAGATTTATAAAAAACAAGAAAAAATAATTGATGAATTGTTACTTAAAAAAGATTATGATTGATTATATTTTTTTAAAGAAAGAAATTTTTACAAGAAAGAACTTTTTGTTATTTATTATTCTCTATTTAGTAATTTTAATTATTTTTTTATTAATTGATTCAGTGGTTATTAGTTTATCTTATAGTTATTTATTTAATTTATTTATAATGTTTTTCTTTATGTTCTTTTTTATTATTTTTTTTAAATACAAGATTAAGCTTCAAAATCATCAAAGACAAATAAATAAAGAAATTCCTTTCTTTTTAAATAACCTTGCAAACGATTTAGATAAGAATATTTCTTTAAAAATTGCTTTAGAAAATAGAGTTGATTCTTCTTTAATAGGTCAAATTATTAAAAAAGTTTTATATAAAGTAGATGTCTTAGGTTATTCTCTTTCTGAATCTTTTATTTCTGTTGGTGTTGAAAATTCTGATTTAAAGAGAGTTTTTTATCAGATTGAAGATGTTTTGTCAACTGGTTCTTTAAATAAATCTGAATCTTTAAGAACATTATCTTCAAGTATTATTGAAAAACAAAATTATTTAATTAAAAACTATTCCACTAAATTAAGTCTTTTATCTTTAATCTATATTGTTGTTTCTGCAATTGTTCCTGCTTTGTTTTTAATGTTTTTATTAGTTGGGAGTAATTTTTTAGAATTATCGTTTACTCCTTTATCTGTTATTTTTATAATTGTTATTTTATTTCCAATAATTGATATGTTTATATTTTTAACAATGAAGGCAAATCTTCCATAAATAAAAATGAGAGTAAATAATTATGAAATTAATGAAGTATGTAAATTACTTATTTGGAGATTATTTTTTTAGTATTAAGAGAAAGAAATTTGAAGATGCTTTAATAGATGAAGTTTTAAGAATCTCTGGGTTTGTTAAAACAAATGATCTAAAGGTTATTTTAGTAAAGCTTGCATCTTCCAGTAATCAATTAATTTCTTCTGAATTTAAATTAATTTTAAATAAAATAAACAAAGGGCATACCCCAAAAGAAGTGTTTAATATTTTAAAAAATAAATATAATTCTTCTTTTCTTTCAAATTTTTTAGATCTTTTAGAATATTCTGTTTTTACTGGAACAGTAACTTCTAAAGATTATAAAAACTTAGTTAAAGATTTTTTAAAATCAAGAGAATTGTTTGATGAAAGAACTTCAATTCTTTTAATGCAAAAATATACTATTCTTTTTGCAGGAGGTTTTATTGTTCCTGGGATTTTAGGGGTTGTAATTTCTTTGGTTAAAAGTTTAACTGGAATTGTTGATATTTCAGTTGTGGGTTTAACTTCTAATTCTAGTTTGTTTATTGTAAGTTATTATTGTGCAATTGTTTATTTAGTTGAATATGTTATAATTTCTTCAATTTATTTATCACAGATTGATAGTAATTCAAAGAAAGTTTGGATTTATTTATGTTTTTTACTTCCAGTAAGTCTTTTAATCTTTTTTGTATCTAGTTATATAGTTTAGATATCTTAAAAAGAAGAATTAAGAAAGCTTATGTTTGAAGAATTGATTTTATTTTTGTCTGATTATTTAACTGGATTTGTTGGACATTTATTAGTTTTTTTATTAATGACTATTGAAAGTTCATTTATCCCTTTCCCTTCTGAGATTGTAATGGTTCCTGCAGGAACTTTTGCATATGTAGGTAATTTAAATATATTTCTTGTAATTCTTTTAGGAACTTTAGGTTCTGTTTTTGGTGCATTAATAAATTATTCTATAGGTTATTATTTAGGAAGGAGATATCTTTTAAGACACCAAAGAATATTTTTTATAAATGTTTCTCATTTAGAAAAAGCTGAGTTTTTTTTTAAAAAATATGGTAGTTCTGCAACTTTTTTTGCAAGGTTAATACCTGTTGTAAGACAGTATATTTCTATTCCGGCTGGGTTTTCTAAAATGCCTTTAAAAAACTTTATTCTTTATACTTTTTTAGGATCTTTTTTATGGGTTTCTTTTTTAACAATTCTTGGTTATAAGCTTGGAGAGGAAATTTCAAAATCAGTTTTAAATTATTTTAATGTTTTAATGATTGTTTTAGTTGGTTTAGTTGTGTTATCTATTGCTTTTTGGTATTTTTTAAAAAAGACAAAATAACCTGTGTTTTTTAGATGAAATTTTATAAGGAGATACAAATATAAATGTTTTTGTGCATTAATTTATTTATAGTTTAACTATTTAATTTAGTATAAATTTATAATATTTAAATAAAGTAAAGCCCCAGTAGTCTATCGGTTAGGATACGACCCTGTCAAGGTTGTGGGGCGGGTTCGACTCCCGCCTGGGGCGCTCTTTAATCTTTTTTTAAAAATTTTCTTAATTTTTAACTATTTTTTATCAAAGTTTCGCAATGTTTCACCTAATCTATTTAAATAATAATGTTTATAATTATTTTGTAGTTTATAACTTAATGTAGCTTTAATTATTTTTAGAAAGCTTATTTTACATAAGTTATAATTTTTTTAAAAAATAGAAAGGTGGTAATAACATATGAATATTTTAAAAAAAATAATTCCAGTTATTCTGTTAGCTTTTATATTTGTTGCTGGAACTTTAGCTCTTCCTTCAATAAATGCAGATAATATAACAGAAATGATTGTAATTGATGAAAATACCCCAAATCTTAATGTGAATGCAAATATTACTATAGATACAATTGATAATTCTCAAGGAAATATTGATGAAATCTGTCCTGCTGTTTGTGTGCCTATGTGGGTTATTTCTCCAAAAGTAATTGATTCTCAAATTGCAATTACTGATTCAGAAGTTTCTTCTCGTGCTGCAGTAAATTCTAATTCAGTTTCTGATAAAAAAGAAATAGAATATACTTGTGAATTTATAGAATGTGGAAGTGGTTGTGGAGTTGACAATATTAAATCTTTTGAAACTGAACAAGAATGTAAGATTGGTATTGAAAAATTACTTGAAAATAATAAACCTCCAGTAACTGAAGATAAATTAGGTTTAAGTGTAAAGTTTACTCCTGTTGTAAATGATAATTCTGGATTTATTTATGAAAATTCAAAAATACATGCAAGAGTAGTTTCTTCAAAAGAACTTTTAAAAGAAGAATATAATTTAGTTTTTAAAATGACTCCTTTATTTGATGTTTCAACTTCTGATAAAGTAGTTTACTTAATGGTAGATCGAGAAGGTGGGATTACAGTTCCAACAGAAAGAGATGATTCTAGTGTTTCTGTAAATAAATCTTCTGAAATTGATGTTTCAACTGTTAAAGCTGAAGTTTATACTCAAGTATCTTCTTCACAAAATTTAGAATCTATTAAAAATATTGAAAGAGTTAGAGCATCTGTTTCTGCTTCAAATCAAGTAAATAATTCTAATTCAGGATCAGTTTCAGCAAATACATCAGTTGCTAATAGAAATCAAGCAAATAGTGTTTTACCTGAAATGAGAAGAGTATACACTTATAATTATACAGTGTCTATTAAAGAAAATCTTGCTTTAATTGAAAAAGTATTTGGAAAAGAATTTAGAGATAATAAATATTCCATTGAAGTAAGTTTAATTAATAGAAGAATAGTTGATAGTCAAGATCCTCTTTACAAAACTATTGTTTCTGAAAAGTTTGTTGTAGCTTTTGCTCCAATTGATTCTCTTCCAGAACAAGCACAAGAACAATTACAAAATAAAATTATTGCTCAAGAACAAGTAAAGATATCTAATGTTTCAATTAATGCTGAAGCTAAAAAAGACCTTAGAAAAGAGAAAGGTAAAGATGTTTTAATTGAGACTTTAGAAGACTATGAAGTGTTTGCAAATGAAAACATGACTGAAATGTATGTTTCAAATAATGAAAAGGTTAGAAAAATAAAACCAATTAATAATGTTTTAATTGAAAATAATATTAAAACAGAAAATGTTATTGGAAATGTTGAACTTGTTTCTGTAGATAATAAACTTGAATATATTTTAAAAGTTAAAGAACAAAGAAAATTGTTTGGGTTTATTCCTTTTGGACATAGAGAAAAGTATGTTTCTTTAAATGCATCTGAAGATATAGAGATAACTGAATAGTTATTTCTCTTTTTTTTCTTTTTTTTATTTTTTTAACTTTAAATATTTTTTAACTTAACCTCTTTTATAAGAATAAAAGCTTTTATAAATATTTAATATACTATATATTATTATGAAATATTATAAGTTTCTTTCACTATTGTTTATATTTTTTATATCTTTTAATCTCTATGCATACAATATTGAAAAAATAGATACTTTAATAGTAATTAGAGAAGATGGTGTTTTACAAATTTCTGATAAGATTCTTTTTACAGAGGTTGTAAAGTCTGACCAAATAGTTCTCTCTATTGTTCCTGTTTATGATTTAAAAATAAAAAGTGATTATAAAGATCTTAACTATTCTTATTCTTTAGATAATTTAACTATTAATGCATCTGATTGTTGTATTTTAGATAATACTCTTTCTCTTGAAATTATATATTTAACAGATGTTTTTTCTTACAAGAATGAAAATGTATGGTCTATTAATTATATTCCAATATTTAGAGAGTATACAGATTCTTTTGTTTTAAGATTTCCTAAAAATACTGAAATTAATAATTTGTCTGTTGATTATAAGTTTGTTGAAATTGTAAATAACCACTTTGTTTTAAATATTAATGAAACAGTTTCAAAAGTAGATGTTAGTTATTCTATCAATCGTCCTGGCATTGAGGAAAATTCTTTTAATTGGAGTTTATTTTTTATAGTTTTCTTTGTATTTTTTATCTCTTCTTTTTTAATCAGAAGATATGTTTTTTTAAAAAAGAGTAAATCTTCTTCTTTCAAAAATACAGATAATAATTTGTCTAAAGAAAACTTTCTTTCTAAAGAAAATAAAGAAGATCTTCTTTTAGGACTTAATGAAAATGAGCAGAAAATAATTAAGATAATTCTTGAAAAAAACGGTATGTTGCAAAAGAATCTTTCAAAAGAATGTTTCCTTCCAAAAGGAACAGTTTCAAGAAATCTTAAAAAACTTGAAAGTAAAGGGTATATTGAGATTAAAAGGTATGGTGTTAATAAGAAAGTTTTTTTAGGAGAAGTTTTTTTAAAAAAGTAAAAAAATACCTTTAAATACTTTTAGAAGCATAAATATTTACTAATTGTTTATAAGAAGAATATAACAAATAGAGCAGAGGTGGCAGAGTGGTCAAACGCGCTAGCCTGCTAAGCTAGAGTCTCACGACTACACGGGTTCGAATCCCGTCCTCTGCGCTTTAACTGGTTTAAGTCAGGTTTAAAGTGCGATGCTTTTGTATCTTAAATATTTTTTTAAATTAAAATAAAACTAAATATGTTTTTCTTAAATATAATCAAATATTTATAATTATAAATAAATAGTAATTAATTTAAAGTTTATTATTATTTATAATACTTATAAAGTATATTTATATTTAGGCTAGAGGTGAGTTTTATTAAAAAATATTTATTATTTTTTATAGTTTTTTTATTTTTAATTGGTATAATTTTATCTGTTTTTTTTATTAATTCTAAAATAGGATATGCAACAAAAAGTTTAAATTTAAATAATAAAACTGATAGTTTATCTGAATTTAAAATTCCTACAAAAGAATCTTTAGATAATAGTCTTATTTCACAAAGATTTACTGAAAATACTAAAATTATTTTTACACTAAATGAGCCAATAAATGCAATGGCAGTATCTGGAAATTTAACTTTATTATCAAATGTAGGTTTAGTTAGAATTATACTTGTAGATAAAAATAATAAAGAATATTTAGTTTATGAAATGGATAGTTTATTAGCAAAAAATAATAAATACATTAATTTTGAAAATATATGTGAAGAAACTTGTATTTTAGATCAGTCAATAACTCCTGTTGCAATTAAAATACAATTAGAAGATGCTATATTAAATATTTCAACAGTTAATACACTTTCTCAATCTAAATCATTTACAAAAATTAAAGATATTAAAAATTATAAACAACAAATGTTAAGATCACAAGATCAAGCTAAGATAGAAAAATATAACTTTTCTCAAGACAGTTGGATTGCAGGAGAAACTTCTGTTTCAAGTTTATCTTATGAAGAGCAAAAAAAATTATTTAAAAATCAAGATGGTGTTATTCCTGAATATCTTCCAAATCTTCAAGGTTTTTTAAATTACAAAGGTGGAATATTTGTTTTAGCAGAAACAAATAAAGATAATTTAAAATCTACCATTCCAGAAATTTCTGAAGAACCTGATTTAATTCTTCCAAATTCTTGGGATTGGAGAAATGTACACGGAGAGAATTGGTTGACCTCTGTAAAAGATCAAGGATCTGCTGGAACTTGTTGGGCTCATTCAAATGTAGGGACATTAGAATCTCAGATAAACCTCTATTACAATCAACACATCAATTTAGATTTATCTGAACAAATGCTAGTTGATTGTCTAAATGAAGGCCCAATCGAGGAGTTAAGTCAAATACGTCCAGAATGTAGCGGAGAAAATAGCTGTTATCCAGGAAGTCATTATTGTGACATAATATATGAAGGTATTGCAGATGAAGCTTGTGATCCTTATGTTCAAAGAGAATTTACATATAATCCTAGTGTTTGTGATTATAATCATATTTGTAATGATTGGAGTTTAAGGAGTTGGAAAATTTCTGATTTTCACGATTATAAATTTGGTCATGATTATGGAACACCTAATTGTCAAAAACAAACAATGGATACAACAGAAGAAGAATTTAAAAGAGTTTTGATAGAAAAAGGGCCTCTGTATAGTGCAATAAGATCTTGGAATCATGCAATGATATTGGTTGGTTATAATAATGTAGGAGATTGGAATGGTATAGAATTTTGCTCTAGTATTTATTCATATCCATATGGGAGTTTTTGTTCTGGGAGTAGTTGTTTAGAAAGAGATTGTTCAATTTATTCTATTGGGGATGAGATTAAAACCTGTGGTTTAATTGAAAAATTAGATTTATCTTTTCAATCAGATATAAGAACATATACTTGTACTAATACTTCTTATGGTAAATTATGGGTGTATTCTGATACTGAATATTGTGATGAAAATGAAATATGTGTTGATAATAGTTGTCAAAACATTAGTGAAATAGAACCTGGATATCAGATTTGTAAAAATCTTAATCCATCTGATACTTCTTATTTTTATTATTTATCTGAAGTTAGTGAATATACTCCCGGGAATGGAGATGTTATTTGGATTTTTAAAAATAGTTGGGGGGAAGATTGGGGAGAAGAAGGTTATGTGATGATATCAGTTAGTCTACAAAATCTAGGTTATGGTTCAATACCTCTAGGTCCATTTACTCCTCCTGAAAATACCGCTTATTGGCCAGAAGGTTTTGATAATACTATTAATTGTGAAGACATAGATGGTGATAAATACTGTAATTGGGGAATATCTGAAGAAAAACCAAGTACTTGTCCTTCTTTTTGTAAAGAAGAAAAAGATTGTGATGATTCTAATCCAAATATTTTTGGTTTTATTTCTGAAACAAATTTAAATTGTAGAAAGAATATTAATATAAGTATTATTTATGACCAAAACTTACAAAGATAAATGCACTTAATTTAATAAAGCTAGAGTCTCACGACTACACGGGTTCGAATCCCGTCCTCTGCGCTAACCGGTTTCGCTCGGTTAACGCGCAATAGTCCTTTTAAGAAAAGTGCTTCAAAGAAAAAAGAACTGGTTTTGGTCAGTTGACACCCAATAGTCCTTTTAAGAAAAGTGCTTTAAAGAAAAAAGAAGGTTATTTTAATAATTAATTCTTTTAGGAAAGAAATTTTGTTCTTCCTTTCCCAAAGATTATTCTTTTCTATTTTTTTAAAAAAGATTTAACAAATACCTTCTTTAACTATAGGTATTTCTCCTGCAACACATGGGTTTGAATAGGTTATTCCATTTTCTCCACATACAGGGTTATATTCTTTTGTACAAACTTTATCTTCAAAGATATATTCTCCTTTAAGGCATTCTCCTCTGTAAAACATCCATTCTTCACACTCTGAATTATCTTTAAAGACACAAACTCCATATTCTCCTTTGTCTGTGTTTCTTATATCTAAAGTTCCTTCATTTTCTATACAGAAAGTAGATGCTGGATTTGCAACTTCTAAGTTTTCACATTCTCCTATATGTAAGATTTCTGCCTTTTGTGCATCAGCCATACATTGATTACCATAAGTAACACCATCTGTTCCACAAACAGGCATGTATTCCATAGTACATGCAACATTTTCAGTTTCTTTGTTTAATACTATAAATGTTGTTATTATTCCTATTATTAGTATTATTCCAATTATATAATATATTTTTTTCATATTGTTTTTTCACCTTTATATTTTTTTAAATAAATATATATGCAAATAATACTTTATAAATAGAAATTTATTAAAAGGTTTTTTCCTTATTATTTTTGTATATTTATAAATATATAGTATCTAAGATATATCTGTTAATTTAAATAATTAAGTTATTTTAAATTTATAAAAAAAAAGAGGTATTAAATTTATGAAAAAAATATATAGAACGTTACTAATAATTCTTGGAATTTTAATACTTTTAGGAGGAATATATGCTGTTGTTCTTCCTATCTTAAACCCACCAGTTGCAAGAAAACCAGCAGTCTACCTATATCCTTTACAAGATTCTTTTATTTCTGTTAATTTAGAAGTTAATGGTAAGATTATAGAATCAATTCCAGATTATAAAGAAGGTTGGAATGTTTTTGTAACTAAAGAAGGTATTATTGAAAATAATTTAGATTATTTATTTTATGAAGCAAAGTTAAATAAATTAACAATTCCAAAAGAAGGTTTTGTAGTTTCTTCTTCTGATCTTGATTCTTGGTTTGATAAAAATCTTAAGGAAATGGGTTTAAATGAAAAAGAACTTTCTCAATTTAAGGAATATTGGATTTCTGAACTTAATGGTTCTAAGTATTATATTATAAAACTATTATCTGATGATTTTTTAACTCAAAATATGAATCTTTTAGTATCTCCAACTCCAGATACAATGATAAGATTAAATTTTTATTTTAAAGGTGTAGATAAAATTGTTAAGTTAGAAGAGCCTGTTATTACAACCCCTGTAAGAAATGGTTTTACTGTTGTTGAATGGGGTGGAATCTTAGAGGAGTAATCCTCTTTTTTCTTTTTTTTTAATGAAAAAATATCCTTTAAGGTTTTTTCCTTATTATTTATTCCTCTTTTTAAATCTTTTTATATAATAATTAGTTAATTAAACTTATAGTTATGAGGTGATTTAAAAAATGAGCTTTAAAGAACAATTAATAAGATTAAAAGAAAATTGGTTAATAATTCTTTTAGTTGTTGTTGCATTTTTAGTTTTAACTTTTTTAGTTTCAAATGGAACTAGTTATTCTGCAAGAGATTCTTTTGCAATGAATGAGAGTGCCATGTATTCTAAATCTATGGAATATGCTGGTGGTTATGGTTTAAGCTATACTCAAGATTTTGCACCAGAAGTTGAAGATAGAAAAATTACAAAAAATTCTAGTCTTTCTTTAGAAGTTAAAGGTGGAGAATTTACATTTGCAGATTCAAAAGTAAAGTCAATTGTTTCTTCTTCTGATTCAATAGTTTTAAATGAAAGCTTAAATACAAGAAAAAATGGTAATAAAGAAGAATTTTATGCATCTTACTCTATTAAAGTTGAATCTTCAAAACTTGATTCTGTAGTTTCTCAATTAAGAGAGATAGGTAAAGTT
>JAQVRT010000027.1 GCA_028700905.1 Candidatus Iainarchaeum sp.
AAAACACCATCAGCAGGAACTCTTTCTCCTGTTCTTAAAATTAAATAATCTCCAGGCACAATTTCACTTGAAGGTATTTCTATTTCTTTTGAGTCTCTAATAACTAAAGAAACAGAAGTTATCATTTTTTTAAGAGCAGAAACTGCTTTTTCAGCTCTGTATTCTTGGAAAAAACCTACCCCCACAACTAAAAGAATAACTGCAATGACTGTATAACCAGTTGCTGTTTTTCCAACTAAAAAAGATAAAAAAGAAGCTGCTAGTAAAAGATAAACTATAAAGTTTGATTTAACTTGTCTTAAAAGAATATCATACCAATAAATTTTATTTACTTCTATGATTTCATTATAACCAAATTGCTTTAGATTTTCTTTAGCTTCCTTTGTAGTTAGTCCTGTATATTTCATAAATATCTTTATTTTAAACAAAAATCAGTTGTTATAATATATATTGTATATTATATTTATAAAGATATCTTTTAGAAATTATAAAAATTAAACATCTTCAAAATGAAGGTCTTCTCTGTTTTCAAAAGAAGAGATCTGTTTAAATTTTTCTTCTAAAAATTTCTTTTTATTAAAACCATGTTTTTCAATCATTGAAGAAATATGTTCTCCGCCTAAAAGATCTGGCATAATAACATGAGTTGCACCTTCTTTATAAAGACTAAAAGTATGCTCTACATTATTAGAAGTTACAATAATTATTAAATCTTTATTAATCTCTTTTATTTTATTAATAAACATTATATTTGATTCATAGCTTGAAATTATAGAAATAACCATCTTAGTATTCTTTAAATTAAGATCATCTAAAAGTTCCATGTTTGTAACATCCCCATAGATACATGGAATTCTTCTTCTTGTAAGTTTTTGAATAGTTAAAGGATCATAATCAACTATTAAAAAATTAATATTATTTCTTTTAAAATGTTTTAAAAGATCATGGCCTACTCTATCATAACCAAAGACAATAACATCGTGAGGTTTATCTTGGTTGTAAGATGCATCATCAACTTTCTTTCCTTGTTTTTCAAAAATTTTTAAATATTTTGAGATATATGGAAAAATCTTATCAGCATATATAATCATGTAACTTGAACCAGCCATTGTTATTAAACCAACAGCAGTAACTAAAGAAAGAATAGTAGTATCAACATGTCCTACAGTTACACCAAGAGCAACTAAAATTAAAGAAAATTCACTAATCTGTGCAACAGTTAAACCTGCTAAAAAACCATTTCTTCTTGAATATCCTAATTTACCCATTAGAATAATAACAATTAAAGGATTTCCTATTAAAATAAATAAAGATAAAAGAATGATTGGTATAATGTATAAACCTACACTTGAAAAATTCATTTGATATCCTAAAAGTATAAAGAAAATTACAATAAAGAAATCTCTTATAGGTCTCATTCTAGAACTAATCTCATGCCTGTAAGGAGACATTGAAAGAGTCATTCCTGCAAGAAAAGCTCCAACTTCAATTGAAAAATCAAAATAATAAAATATAGCCGATAAAATTAAAACCCAACTTATTGAAAAAAGAATTAAAAGTTCTTGAGATTTTGCTAAAAATTTTGTAAATCTTGGAAGAACATATAAACCTATTAAAAAGAAAATTACAACTAGTAAAATACCTATTAAAACAGTTTTTATTATTTCAAAAGTAATATTTGTTCCTTGAGAACCTGCAATTGAAGATACAACCATTAATATTAATACAGCTAAAATATCTTGAACTATTAAAAAACCAATAGAAATTTTACCATATAATCTATTTGTATCTCCTCTATCAGAAAGAAGTTTCATAATAATAATTGTACTACTAAAGGTAAGAGCTATTGCAATATAAATAGAAATAACTGTTGAAAAACCTAAAATTTTAGATATCAAAAAACCAATTACAGATGTAAACACTACTTGGCCTAAACCAGTTATTAAAGAAACTTTCCCAACTTCTTTTATAATTTTTGGATTTAAATGAAGCCCTACAACAAATAATAAAAGAGCAATACCAATTTCTGAAAAAATTTTTATTGTTTCTATATCAGTAAGAATATTTAAAATACCAATAATTATTCCTGTAAAAATATACCCTATAAGTAAAGGTTGTTTTAATTTTTGCATGATTAAACCAACTAATGTTGCAATTCCTATTATGAGGGCAATTTCAAAAAATACTTCAAACATATTTAATCTTTTTAACAAAAATATTTTTAATTATAAGTTATACTAAAATATACTATAAAACATTTAAAAACAGAACTAATTATTAGTTTTTAAAAATAAGAAATTTTCTTTTTTCAAGAAAAATATTTTTTTTAAAATAAAGATATAAACCAAAAAATAATATTGAAAGACCTAAAAAATAACCAGCCAAAACATCTGTAAACCAATGGATATTAATTATTATTCTTGAAAATCCCATAAAAATAAATAATAGTAAAGAAATAATTGAGATAAATTTGTTATTTTTATAAAACAAGAAAAAAATAAAACCAAAAAGAACAACACCCATAGTTGCATGTCCACTTGGGAAACTTAAAGTTGTAAGAAATATATTATCAGGTCTTATTCTTCCAATAATGTGTTTTAAAGAATAAACTATTAAAAGATCTAAAAAAACTAAAAAATAGAGAAGATTAATTTCTTTATGTTTATTTAATAAACTTAAATAAATAGTTAATAAAATGACAATTATTAAAACACCGTAAACAGAGCCAATTGCAGAGATTATTTTTGCAAAAGAATAAGTAAAAGTATTTGTTAAATCAACTGTGCTACTGCTTACAAAATTATCTAATGAATTTGTAAGATTTATTTTAAATAAAACTAATACTATTGAAAATAAAGATAAAAAAAACAGGGATACTGAAAAAAATCTATTTTTATTAGAAAAATTATTATCAATCATAAACAAATCAATTTATTATTAAATATTATAATATTTAGAGGAAATAATTTAAATACTTTTGGAAAAATAAAAAAGTGCCTCGAGCCAGATTTGAACTGGCGGTCTCCAGATTATGAGTCTGGCGCTTTAACCACTAAGCCACCGAGGCAAAATATTTTTTAAAAAATAATGATTTTTTTAAAAAAAAGACTTATTTTACTAATATATAATTATGAAACATATAGTTTATATATATTTTTATTTTTGTGCAGAAACCCTATAAACAAGCATTCTCTTAGAATTAAAAGACTGCATATAAAAAGATCTGTAATTAACAGGAATATTTTTAGTTTCAACTAAAGATACATTTACTTTTTTAAAATTATTTGAAAAAGCAGAATTAATATTTTCTAAATATTTATCCTTTGATATAAGTTCAGCTTCTCTAAAAGTATAAACAATTACTTTTCCTCCAGGTTTTAATTTTTTAGAAATTAAATCAACTACTTTTTGAGTATATTTCTTAGACCCTGGGTTTACAATTGAGAAGACATTAAAAAATTGAATGAAATTTAAAACTTTTAAATTATTAAAATTTTTAGCTCTTGAATAAAAACCTAAAGCAAAATCACTTACAACAAGATCTAAAGAATTATTTTTAAATCTTGAAAGACCATTTACAAAATCTTCTTTATATTGTTTTAAATTTTTAGGAACTGGTTTAAATTGTCTTTTTTCTTTTAAACCGAAATTTTTAAATCTCATTGATTCATGAACATAAGATTCACTTTTTATATCTTTTAAATCAATTCCAAAAAACATAAATCCAGGAAACTTTTCAGCTAAAACTTTAGATCTAAATGCAGCATCTTCACCTACATTTCCTAAATGTACAATTTTTCTTTTTGAAGAAGTATTACTTTTTACAAATAAATTAGAACTTTTTTTTAACACCATATAAAGCTACCAAAATTAATTTTCTCTTCTTCTAACAGAAACAGAATCTTTTTCAGGATCATAAATAATAACAGTATCTAAAAGACCTAAAAAAACACCAGTTTCTAAAACACCAGGAATGTTTCTTACAGAATATTCAAAATCATCTAAAGTAATATTTTTATCTAATTTTATTTTTGCAAGAAAATGACCAATCTCTGTTTTTATAAATTCAGAGTTAGAATCATAAAGAACTTGAGCTATACCAAAACTTTGCAAATGTATGATTGTTCTTTGCCATGCAAAAGTTGAAATTTCAACACATACTTCACAATTAATCTCAGGCACATATTTTTTTGTATTTGTAAGAACTACAAGTTTTAAAGCAGATTGAGAAATCATCTTATCTCTAATAAAAGAATTTGTTTTTATTTTTATAAAATTATTATAATAATCAACTTGATCTCCAAGCTCTAAAGCAACATCAATCTCTTTATCATTTAAAGAAACAATATTCTGTTTTAAAAAACTTAAATGTTTTGATTGCTTTGAATTAACAGCCACAAAATATACTACTTTGTTTTCTTGTTCTAAATATTTAACAAGCAAAGAAATAAATTCTAAGTCTTTTGAAAAAGGAGCTATAGCTATTGTATTTTTATTATTTATTTCTTTAATAAATTCTTGAACAATTAATGATAGATTCATAACTAATGATTTATTGTTTGAAAAGTATTAAAAAGTTATGTTTTAAAAACAGAAGCATATAAATATATATTAGGCAATGATGATATTGAACACCTGCTGACTTTAAATATGATGATAGATGGGCGGGCTGAGCCTTTTATAAATCTTTTTTAGGTTTTAAAACTACTTTTTCTTTTATAACAAGATCTTTCTTATTTTCCTCTAAAAGAGATACTCTTTTATTTAAAACTTCTATCTTTGAGTTTAAGATATCAAATTTAGCATCATTTGATGAAAAATTAAAAGATCTATTTTTTCTTACAATTACATAAGATAATAAGAGATTACCTATAAAAAAAATAATTATAAAAATTATTAAAATAACTGTTAAAGCATCCATATCAAACTAACCTCTTTTTTATTCTAAACAAAAATATAATTTCCTTTTCTTTTTTCAATTATTAGACCTTCTTCTTTTAAAATCTCAATTACAACTTTTAAAACTTCTTTTGAATAATTAAGTTTTAAAGAAAGAAAATCAAGAGAAAAATTTTCTTTTAAATTAAGATTAAATAAATTATTTTTAATTTCTATAAATAAATATTTATAAATAACATAATAATTACCATCAAAAGACTTAATACCAATAATTTCTTTAGATTTTATTAATTCTTCAAAATCAAGAGAAAACTTTTTTGCAAGATTAACATCTTTTAAAATAATATATTTATTTGTTTGAAAATCTGAAAAGTCAGAATTTTTAGATTCACTAAAATCTTTTTTAGAATTTATGTCTTTATAGTTTGAAGATTGATAAACTCCTTTCTTGTATTTAGAAGACATTTTATAGATTTCAATTTCATTATTTTTAAGCATATCTTTAAAAATTAATAAATCTTCTTTATTCAATAGCTTTTCAAAAGAACCTTCAACTTTATCTTGAAAAGTTAAAGATTTATCATTTAGTAAATGTAATATTTTTTTTTTTCTTAAATCAACAGAATCATCTTCTTTAACAGAACCCTCTTCTTTTTTAGAAAGTGATTCTTTTAAAGATATTTTTAAAAAAGAGCCTTCTTTTTCTAAAATTAAAGGTTTACCTATAAATACCTCTAAATCACTAGATTCTTCTTTTGAATCAACATTTAAAAAATAAACTTGATTTTTTTTAACAATTTTCATAAATTTTCAATATATTCATTAATTTCTTCAAAAGAAACTGAACATCCTTTAAACTTTAAAGCATATAAAGCGCCCTTTAAATTATTTTTATCTTTAAAAACACTTGATAACAAGCCTTTTTTATAAGCATACACTAAAAAATCTACAGATCTAATAACATTCACATTACCTATAATCTCCATAAACTTAATATATTTTTGTTCATCAATTGAAACTTTACTAGTTTTATATTTTCTTTTAAAAATTTCTAAAAGACCATGAGGTTGTTCAATAATCATTCTTGTTGTTCTTTCATCAACTGCTAAAAAAGAAGCATCTGTAAGACCTAAAAGAGCTAAAGATTCAGCTTCTCCAATTTGAATAATTTTTATTGGATTTCCTCTAACATAAAACATATTATTTGTAAGATACATTATTTTATTTGTAGTTTCATCTAAAGCCTTATCACTTTGATAAACATCAAAAATATGTGTTGAAATTTCTTCTTCAATTCTTGTAGAACTAAGTTTAAATCTCATAACATTTCTAACTTTATCAATACATTCAAACTTAACATTTTTAGTAATTATAAACTCTCCTAAACTCTCTTTTAAATCTTTAAATAAAGGAATAAAACAAGTTTCAGAAAAACTAATAATTACACCAGAATCAAATACTATTTTCATTGATTATCACCTTTATCTTTTTCAGACATTATTTCTAAAAGATGCACTCTTTCATTTATACTTTTAAATTGATTATCTTCATCTGGCATTTTTGTAATTCCCACATAAGACATTAATTGTTCTTTTGTAATTGATAAAAGATCAGAAGATTGAGATGCAGATAAACCATAAGCATATGCAGTTGATGCAAGTTTTACTCTTCCATCATCAATAACAACACTTACATATCTTCCAAGTTCATGATCTGCTTTTTTAATTATTTCTATAATATTTTTAATATAATTATTAAATTTACTAGGATCTTCTTCTCTATAAACATTTAGTGCAGAATTTAAATTTTCAACAATTGATTTTTTATAATCTGCCCAAGAATTTGTTTGTGAAATATGTTTTTTAGAAATTATTTTTCTTAAACCATAAATCATTACACAAATTTCTGAATAATCTTTATTAAAATTTATAATTGCTTGCTCTAAAGTATTATTCTCTATTAAATGTAAAGATTCATAATCATTTCTTTCAAGAAAAACAATAGTAGATTTAATAATATCAGTTAATTTTAAGTTTTCAATAATTTCTTCCATCTTTTATCAACTCATTTAATATATTTTTTATAGATATATGTATAAATATATAAAACAAAACATATTTATATTATTTTATATATAGATAATATTGGGTAGAATAACATATGAGTCTTTATAAAGAAAATAAATTTGATTTTTTAAAAAATAAATATATATGGATAATTATAGGGGCTATACTTGTTCTTGCTATATTAGGTTATCTTTTAACAATGGTTAACTGGAAAGGAATGTTTGAAAAAGATAACATAAAAGTTAAATTTCAAAATAATCCTTTAATTGTTTCAGAAAAAGACAATACTTTAATTGAAATTACTTTAATTAACAACACAGAGAAAGATTTAGATAATCTAGAAGTAACCATTAAAGATGTTGAAAATAATTTTGAAATATTTTGTCCAGATTCACAAGAAGATAAAACAAAAGTTATAATTCCAAAAATGGCAAGTGGTAATGAAAGAATAATTACATGTAATGTAAGGTATGATCCTACAAAAGATTTTTTTGAAGGCACATATAGTTTTGACATAGATTATTCAATTGAAGATTATATTTATACAAAAAGAGCAAATTTAGAAGTTAGAAGGTGAAACCAAAATGATTAGTAGTGTATGGAAAGGATTTAATTTTTTTAAAAAAAAAGAATTTTTCAAAATATTTATAGCATTTTTGTTATATGGGGTTTCAACTTTCTTTTTAATAGACTATATTAATAATATAATAGATCAACTAGATTTATTATATGTTAAAACCATAAACTACCCTCAATTAATAATTAACACCTTAGGTTTTGAAATTTTATTTATTTTAGGTTCAATTTTTGTTATTCTAATAACATACATCCTACTTTCAATAACAATTGCAAATACAGAAAGTAAAAAGAAAATAAATTTTTTAGAAAAACTAAGATTAAGTTTTAAGTATTCAGTATTATTTTTCTTTATATTTTTAGCATATATAATCTTGTTTGCTATTTTAGGAAGCGTAATTAATATATTTACAATAATATTAATGATATTACTATTTTTTTCATTAATAATGGTTATATTTATGTTCTATATTGGAAGCATGTTTATTGGAATATATAATTTAGATATTAAAATTGCTTTAGAAAAATCAAAAGACTTTTTTAAGAAAAGATTTTGGAGAACTATTGCTATTTTGATATTAATATATTTAGTAAATGAATTAATTTTTATTATTTTAGACTTCTTATATTTTAATATTTTTATATACAACACAATAGCTGCAATAATTACAATACAGATAACCTTTTTTATAGGTACAATATATGTATTAAATGCTTTAGCAATATATGTAAAATCTCAAAAATTTATATGAATGGTTTATTAATATGATTTTTAAAAGAATTTTTAAAAGAAATAATAAACCAAAAATTAATTTTGCAAGCTATCCTGAAAAGAAAGTTAATAAAAAGTATATTGATTCTTTTTGGGAAAAATACTTTGATGGAACTTTAAAAAGATCTATCCATAAAAGAATAGATAATAATACAATATCAAACTATAATCCTAATGTTAAAATATTCCCTCTTTCTCCTACAGTTGCTGTTACTATTAGAAAAATTCATAATGGAAAAAGATATCTTGAATTAAATGAATATTTTAAAAATAAACTTAAAAATAAAAAACTAAAATATTCAGAAATTGTAATTTCAGATATTATTGATTATAAAATAAAAGGAAGAGATTACTTTTTAATGGAAAGAATAATTCCAGGAGCATCTGTAGCAGATGTATTAAATTATAAACTGTATAATAGAACAGCATTCTTAAATAGATTTAATAATTCATTTCTAAAAATAGTTCAGAAAATGGATAAAAAAACTTTAGATAAAATGTATATTAATTTAGAAAAAGCAGTAAATGAACTAAAAATAACTATTAGGGAAAATGAAAAAAAACATAAAATAGATAATTCTAAAGGAAATATTATAATTATAGACTATAATCCAAATAATGGAAAATTTAAACTAGGATTAATTGACCTTGATAGCTATCTTACATTTAGTTTTTAATTTTAAAAAAAAGAGCGATGCCTATATTTTACTAATTCTTAAAAAAAAAGTTAAAAAAAATAGGAAATAATGCCTTTTTATAGCAAAGAGCAAGATGTTTTATTTAAGTTAAAAAAAATCTTAAACTTTACTCGAACCATTAGTATTAGAGAGCTTAAATACTCGCCCGAAGGCTTGCATCGTATACTCCTAACCTATCAAACCGGTCTTCTTCCGGAGTTCTCGTCTCGCATTTCTGCGAAAATGGCTGTCTCGTTTTAGGGTTCGCTTCGTGCTTAGATGCTTTCAGCACTTATCGAATACAGCGTAGCTACTGGGCATTGCCTTGTCAGACAACCCACACACCAGAGACTGCGACCCATCGTTCCTCTCGTACTAAACGGATCTTACCTTCAAACAACCAACACAACCAATAGATAGGAACCAAACTGTCTCGCAACGTTCTTAACCCAGCTAATGTACGGCTTTAATGAGTGAACACCTCCACCCTTGGCTACTTGTGCACAGCCAGGATGCCGTAAGCCGACAGCGAGGTAGCAAACCGCGGGGTCGATGTGAACTCTCACCCGCGACAACCCAGTTACCCCCAGGGTAAGTTCACTGTCAGACTAGGCCCCCATAAATAGGGACACTAGCGTTCGCTAGACCCAAGTTTCCTTCCAACGTTCCGTGCTTTTAGGAACATTGTTAAGCCTGCTTTTGGTCTTGTCCTCTACGGCTGATTTCTGACCAGCCTGAGCAGACCTTTGGACGCCCCTGATATCTTTTCAGGGGCGTACCGCCCCAGTCCAACCACCCGATCAAGTGATGTCCGTCATATAGACGTAAGTTGTATTTTTCCTACTAGATGGTGTTACATTGGCGTCTGACTACTTCCTAGCGAAAGCAGCTAAAGCGACTCCCATCTACGCTCTATAGTAAAAACAATACAACAACACCAGACTGTGGTAAACCTCCGTGGGGTCTTATCCTCCCATTGGTTGTCCGTGGCTTATTCACCACGCTAAGCAAGTTCACTAAGTTAAAGTTAGGGACAGTGACGATCTCGTTACTTCCTTGGTGCAAGCCGACATTTAATCGGCAAGGTATTACGCTACCATGAGAGCCTCAGAGTTAGGCCCGCTCTTTACCA
>JAQVRT010000003.1 GCA_028700905.1 Candidatus Iainarchaeum sp.
CTTTGGAAAAGGTTTAGTTTGTGTGGATAGTGATGAGCATGATCAAACTGGACATATAACAGAAAATTTTTCTTTAAGAATTGAAATGGTAAAAAAAAGATTAAAAAGAATAGAAGATATTACTTTTGAAAGTTTAAAACCCACAATAATTGGAGAAGGAAAAGAAATAATAATAATTGGATGGGGAAGTACTTTTGAAACAATTAAAGAAGCTGTTGAAAAAATAGATGATAAAAGAATAAAATATCTTCATTATGAACAACTATATCCAATTTATCCAGGAACAAAAGAACTACTTAAATATGCAAAAAAAATAATTGTTATTGAAGGAAATGCAACAGGACAATTTGCAGAAATCATTAAAAAAGAAACAAATAAAGAAATTATTAAACTATTAAAATACAATGGATTACAATTCTTTGTAGAAGAGATCATGCAAGAAATTAAAGAGAGGTTAGATTAAATTATGGAAAAAATAGATTTTTCAAACCAAACAGAAATTGCATGGTGCCCTGGATGTGGAAATTTTGGTATACATTTAGTTTTAAAAAAAGTATTAGAAGAAACCAAATTAAAACCAAAAGATATAGTTTTAGTTTCAGGAATAGGTCAGGCTGCAAAAACACCACAATACATTAATACAAATTTTTTTAATGGACTTCATGGAAGATCACTACCTCCAGCAACTGCAATTAAAGCAGTTAACCCAGATTTAAAAGTAATTGTTACTAGTGGAGATGGAGATATGTATGGAGAAGGTGGAAATCATTTTATTCATACAATTAGAAGAAATCCAGATATTACAATAATTGTGCATAATAATATGATCTATGGTTTAACAAAAGGTCAAGCATCACCTACAACTAGAAAAGGAATGAAAACTGTAGTTCAAACAACAGGTGTTATTTTAGAGCCTATAAACCCAATTTCACTTGCAATATCTTTAGATGCATCTTTTGTTGCTAGAGCAAACATAGGGGACTTGAAAGAAACAAAAGAAATTTTAAAAAAAGCAATTGATCATAAAGGACTTTCAATTGTAGATATTTTACAACCATGTGTAACTTTTAATAAAATAAATACTTTTGAATGGTTTAAAGAAAACACATATTATTTAGAAAAAGATTATAATCCAGAAGATAAAGAAAAAGCAATTTTAAAATCATTAGAACTTGACAAAATGCCTTTAGGTGTAATTTATATTTCTAAAAACAAAAAAACTTTTGAAGAAATGCAAAATGTTTATCAGAAAGATAAATCTCCACTTTATAAAAGAAAAAGAAATTTAGAGAAATTAAAAAAAATTATTAAAATTTAATTTTTACGTCTCCAGATTTAAGTTTACATTGACACATTAACCTTTCATCTTTTTTTAAATCCATAAATTCTTCATTACTGGTTTTTTTATCTAAATTATCATAACCTTCAACAACTTTTACTTTACAAGTACCACAAATACCTTCTCTACAACTAAAAGGAACTCCTAGTTTCTCTGCAGCTTTAATTACCTTATCACCGTCTTTTACTTCTACTTTTTTTTCATCAGTTTTTAAAAAACCCATAATTTACTCACCTTTTTTTTTACAATAATTCTAAATTAAAATTTAAAGAAATCTTCCTAACATTACCTTTCCCTTCTTTTACAGGAGAAAGAGAAATAAAACCAAGCTTTTCAAACTTTAAAAGATACCTACTTTTTGTTCTTTGAGCAATTTCTTTTAAAGAAGAATAAGCCTCTGTTGTTGTTTGATCTTGTTTTAAAATTTTTAAAAATTTAAATTCTTCTTTTGAAAGAGAAGCTATCTTTTCATTAAGTTTAATAGAATCTATTAAATTTGAAACTGATAATAAAACTTCTTTAGAGATCATTAAATTACCCTCTCTTTCAGATTGTTTTGCAGCTTTATATAGTAGATCTATTGCAATTCTGGCATCTCCTTCTCTTATTGCAGCATACCCTGCAATATATCCTATTAAGTCTTCTGAAATAGCATTTCCAATAAGTCCATATTCCACTCTTTCTTTTAAAATTAATTTTAAATCTTGAGAAGAATATTTTTTAAACTCTAAATCTTTTAAAAATAAAGAACTTTGAGTTCTGGAATCTAAGTCTAGAATAAAAGATTTATTGTTTGTAATTAAAATTAATGTAAAATATTTATTATTATTAGAAAATCTTGAAAGATCATATAGAAGAACTGAAAGATCTTCTTTTTTAAGTTTATCAATTTCATCTAAAATTATTACTGGAGAAAAAGAAGATTTTGTAAACAATTCCTTTATCCTTTGCCAAATTTCATCAACAGCAAGCCCTCTTCTAGGCATTATTCCTCCAAAAAAAGAAACAATTCTTGAAAATACAGAAAATCTTGTATTATCTTGTATACAATTTACATATAAATATTTAACTTTTAAAGAATAATTAATAAGTTCCTCTAAGACAAATCTAGAAGTTAGAGTTTTACCTGTTCCTGGAGGACCATATATTAAAAAATTATTTGCCTTTTTATTTGAAATTAAAGGTTTTAGAGAAAATGAAAGTTCTTTAATTTGTGCATCTCTTGAAAAAATATTTTCTGGAGTAAAGTCTGGATAAAAGACTTGTTCGTCTTTAAAAATAGACTGTTCTATGTTTTTAACATTTGAAAATATATTTTTTTTTGAAATAGGCATAAAAGTATAATGTAGGGTATAGTTTAAAAAGATTATTCTTCTAATTTAAAAAAATAGTCTTTTCTCGGCCAGCTACCCCCTGCTTGAAAACAGATATATTCTATAAATCCCTATTTATTTTGTTAAGTAAATTTTTTATAAAAAATAAAAAAAGGTGATTAAAAGATGCAAATAATATATAGAAGAGAACTTTCAAATTTTGAAACAAAATTTTTAAACAATATTAAAAACACATTACTTAAAAGAATGGAGATTGGGCAAATGAAAAAAAGTCATAGCCATATGCTAATAGATGTTTTAAGTGAAATAGATTTTAGAAGAAGTTATAATAATTAAAGAGAAAAAAGATGTTTTTTAAAAATTAAGAAGAATTATAAATATTATGTAGTAATAAATAATATATGGCAGTGTCTAAAAAAGCCTTTGCCTCTATAACTATTCTTCTATTTATGCTCTTTTTTTTATTTATAACCCTCGAAAATAACCTAAATGAAACAACAGATTTTATAATAATTAAACAAATTGAAACCAAAAAAGAAAACATTTATTCTAACTTTGAAAAGACTATTAAAAATACACTTAATGATTGTGAAAGTGATCCTTTAATTGTCAAAGAAAAAATAAGTAAAAATGTTTTTGAATATGGAAATAAAAATAATTTCTATATTCAAAATACTGTTTCTAAAGAAACTAAAAAAATAACTCTACAAGACACTAAAGAGTTAATAAGAGTTATAGTTTATAGACCATCTGAAAGAATATTAATTAAAGAGGTGTATATAACAAAAGGGATTTTCTATAATAAACAATTATTATTAATTGTAAAAAATAGAAAATACCAAGAAACATTTAATTTTCCAAAAAACTATTTTATAAGAGAGGTGATTTTCTGCTAAAAGCACAAGTCTCTCTGGAGTTTATATTTGCTTTTTTAATAATACTTATAACTCTGTATTTATTTATAAACACTAATATTTATTTTAAAGAAACTTTAAAAGAAAAAATAAATTTTAAAAACATAAATCAAGAAATCTGTTTTATTAAAACAAAAATATTAACTAAAAATAATGGAGTCTTAATTAATGATGCTTGTAAAACAAAAGAAAGCACAAGTAATGATACTTGATGTTTTAATATTTATAATTCTTATAATAATTATATTATCTATTGAAACTAAAATAATCATAAGCTATAAAGAAGATATTTCTTTTAAAGAAACAGAAATAGAAATTATAAAAAATGATTTTTTAATTGAAATTTATTTACTTGATTGTAATTATCTTGGAAAAATTAATACCCAAACAAAAAAATGTATGCCAAATGAAATAGAAATTAAAAACATAGAAAAAATTAATTCTTATTTTTGTGAAATAAAAATTGATGATAAAAAAATATTTGATAGAAAAGAAGAAATTAAAAACAAATACAAAAGAGGAATAATTTATAAAAATAAATTTTCTGTATTAGAGGTGGGATTTTGTGAATAAAGGAATCTTGTTTACAATAGATGCAATTATTGCATTATTATTTGTAGGATTAATGGGGCTTATCTTACAAGTGCCAAATATTGAAAGTGCAGAAAAGATATTAATTAATAATAGAATTTCAGATCTTTTAATTACCTCTCAAAGATTAGAAATTGACTCTATTGATAAATTAGAAGAAAATTATATAAAAATATTTGATAAAAAAGAAGGTTATATAATAATTAATAGTGATAAAAAAGAAATTAATAAAAATAGTAATAAATACAGAATAATCTCTCAAAACATTAAATATATTAATAGTTCTAATAAAGAAATATATATAGAGATAGGAGTTAAGTATTAATATGTTTTATATTATTGGAATTGGACTTACAACAAAACAATTAAGTCTTGAAGCAAAAGAAGCAATTAAAAAATCAAAAGAAGTATATATCGATAATTATACAAATATTTTATCTTCAGGAGAAATTAATGAACTTGAAGAAACTATAGGAAAAGAAATTATTCAATTAAATAGAACTGAACTTGAACAAAAGCAAGAATATCTAAAAAACGATTCTTGTCTTTTAGTAATTGGAAATCCATTATCTGCAACTACACATTACTCTCTTTTAGAAGAACTAAAAAAAAGAGATATAGAATACAAAATAATTGCAGGAATCTCAATTTTTAACTATAGAGGGTCATTTGGACTTTATGAATATAAATTTGGAAAAACAGTATCTATTGTGTATCCTGAAAAAAATTATTTTCCTAAAAGCTTCTATAATCTAATATTAGATAATTTAAAAATAAATGCACACACCTTATGTCTTTTAGACATTAAAGTTTTAGAAAATAGATTTATGTCAGCTAAAGAAGCTTGTGAGTTATTAGAAGAAATTGATATTGACAAAACATTAGAAAATAAAACTTGTGCTATGCTTTCTGGAATGGGATCTATTAATGAAAAAATAATTACTTTTGATTTTAAAGATTATAAAAAATTAAAAGAATACCCTAAACCTCAAAGCTTAGTCATTTGTGCAGAATTAAATGAATTTGAAAAAGTGAGTGTTGATGAATACAGAAATTGAAGAATATTCTAAAAAATATAAAGAACTTTTAGAAAAAGCAATAAAGACTATTAAAATAAACATTGAAAATGAATCTTTCCTAAAAGACATGGCAAAAGATTATTTTCAAATGGCGAATAATTATCTTGAAGATGGAAAAGTTTTTCAAAAAAATAAAGACTTTAAAAGAGCCTTAGCATCTTTTTCTTATGCTTATGGATGGATAGATGCTGGGGTAAGAATAGGTTTATTTTATGGTATAGATAGAAACATGTTTACACTTTATAAATAAAAAAGGAATTTTAAATTATGAATGCTTATATTGATGGGAAAAGATGTATAGTTACATCAAATAATCTTAAATCAAAGCTTATTCAAAAAGGATTTGGAACTAAAAAAGAAGATTTATTAATTTTAGATTTATTTGAAAGTTATTTTCTTTTGGAAACTAAAAAAATAAAAATAACAAAAGATGAAAAAGAAATAACTGCAGATGAATTTAGAGGATATGTTAAAAAATATATCAAAGAATTTACAGATAAATATTTAGTTTATAAAGACTTTAGAGAAAAAGGATTTATTGTTAAAGATGGTGCTATTTTTGGATTTGATTTTAGAGTGTATGAAGGAAATAGTAAAACACACCAACATACAAAATATGTAGTAGATGTTAAAAGAACACATAAAGACGAAATGACAAAAGTTATAAAATCTGAAAGACTTGCAAATAGTATAAAAACTAAATATGTAATTGCAATAATTGATCAAGAAGATAAAATTACAAAAATTAAATTAGAAAGAATTTAAGAACACTTAGTTTCCCAATAACTTAAAGGACATTGTGTACTTCTTAATTGTACTTTTATTGGACGCACACCATTATAATCTTCAATTATAAAATAGTTTGATTCACCTTTTGAAAGACCATTTGAATCTAAAACATCATTGTTAGAAAAATCTACATGTTTTGCATTATCAATAATTGTTACATTAAAATTATAATCTTCTTGAAAATCTATTTTACCAGAATTAATAAAACTTGCAGTAATTGTTTCTTCTGAAACGTTATAAATACAAGAAACAAAATCAATGTATGCTCCAACACACTCTTTATTTACTGCATTATCAGCATCACTTGTATTTTTTGTAACAAAATCAGAACCCCAAGATAAAAGTATAGCAACTAATGCTAAAGATACTACAATTAATAAAATAGTTGCGATTATAGGGCTTATTGCTTTTTTCATAAAAATTTCAAAATTTATAATTTAAAAAAAAATAAAAAAAGAAAAACTTTCTTTATAATTATAAAGAAAGTCTCTTTTTATTATATACATCTATTGACAGTTTTTGATTTGTGCAACTGCATCTGAAGCACAATAGTTAGAGATTACTTCTACATCGTATCTTCCTGTTGCAGCTCCAGGGAAGTTTGCATCATCAACTGTAATTAATGCAGTTTGTCCAGGAGTTAAACCTGCCCATTCTGTTGTTGCAGTTTCAGATAAAGGTAAATTTAATGTTGAATTACCATCTGATGTGTTTCTAATATTTAATATTAAATCATCACCAGCAGAAATATCTACAGTACCTGTGTTTTTAACGTGAAATACTAACTCATTTGAATCATTTATCATACAATTTGATAATTGAATTGCAGCACCCATACAACTTGTGTCAACTACACCTGTTGCATCAGAAAGACTGTCTGTTGTGAAAGATTTTCCCCAAGCAACAACGATTGCAATTAATGCTACAGCAACAACAATCAATAAAATAGTTGCGATTAATGGAGATATTGCTTTTTTTAATTTCATTTTATATCACCTTATATTTTCATATTTATAATTTTTTTAAAAATTAACTACATCTAGAGATATATGATACTCTATCAGGACAATTTTTAACATGTGCTTGTACTCTCTTAAGAGGAGTTGCAAGACCTTTAACACCATCAATAGCATTTAAAGTTGAAGCTAAAGACATTGCATTACCAGTAAAATTTGGTTCAATTTCAACACTTGCAATCTCATCATCTGAATCAATTATTGTTAAAACAATATTTTGATCAATTTCAACTGTAGATCTATCAAATAATATTAAAGTACCAAATCCATCTAAAGAAGTATAAGAACATCCAGAATCTATATATATATTAACATTACTACAATCTATCCATTCTGCAGAAGTATCTGAAACACTTGTTGTTGTATCTCTGAAATTTTGAGATGACCAGGAATATAATATCCCTGCAAGAGATAAAGCAACAGCAACTAAAAGAATGGTTGCAATTAATGGAGATAATGCTTTTTTATTTTTCATTTTTTTTCATTTTAATATATATATATTTATCTTAAATTATAATAATATATAAACTATAACATATATAAACCTATCTTCTTTAAATTACAAATTAAGATTACAAGAAAATTGCTGAAACAATTACATATATAGGAACTGAAACCCCAACAAGAATAATTGAATGCCGTATCCCTGCAACAAAATTGTTTTCTGAAATCAATCCAATTGTCGGACCTGCAAATAAACCTTGAATAACAATTAAATATAAAAAGTATTTATTGAAATTAACATCAGACATTGAAGATGCATTTGTAGCTCCTTCTCCAGTTAATGATACTGTACTACCACTAAGCATTGGCAGAAAAACTATTTGTATAATTAAAATAATTGCAATGAAAACAAAAAACATAAAGTAACTTGAAAAAACAGTAGAAAAAGTTTTAGATTTTCTTTCTTCTACCATATCGTTTATTGTTTTTACATAATCTGAAATGGATGCAAATATCTTAATAATATTTCCACCAACTTTTGTAGTTTCAGAAATGATTTGTGTAATTTGTGCAAAAACAGTACTATCAATATTTCCAAAAACATCATTTAAAGCAACATCAAAAGGAACACCAATTTTTATTTGTGCGGCAATTCTTTTAATTGGTTCATTTAAATGACCATAATCGTGTCTTGATGCAACTTCAATAGCAGTTACAATATTCATACCACCTTGTAAAAGATCTTTTAGGTCATCTAAAAACACATAAAGATTTCTTTCATAAGACTTTATTCTTGCAGTGTATATTTTTGCAGCAATACCTATAGCTGCAAGTAAAGGAAAAATTGAAAATACTAAAAACTTAGTGTTCATTAATAATACAAAAAAAACAATAGAACCTACAGAACCATAAATAACATAATCTACGAAAAACTTTTGTTTTTCTGAAAGTGTTATTCCAAATTCTTTTTTCAAATCCATATTTTATCTAACCACTAACTAAATTTAAAACAGCTATAAATGAAATATTAATTATTGGAACCATTAAAAATATTCCAATCTGTAATACAGTGTTTATACTTAAACCTGCAACACCACCACCAACCATACCTAAAAGCATTATACCAGAAAATAAAAATAATGGTCCTGCAACAACAATAGCAGAATAAATATCACCAAAAGTTTCTGCTTTTTGATTTTGATTGTTAAGTAAAAGATTATATTGAAATCTTGCATGCTCTGCTTTTTTTTTCATAAATTCTGGCAAAGATCCACCAGCTTCAATATTTGATTTTAAATCAAGTAAAAATTTTTTAAGTTCATAAGAAGGAGTTTTTCTTGCAGAAATATCAATTGCTTCCAGAAGAGAAATTCCTAAATTATTTACATAATAAGTTATTTTTGTAAACTCTTTATCTAAATATTGACTTTTATCCTTTATTGTTTTTGTTGAAAAAATTGCAATTGGAGGTGCACCAGATTCTGCAACACTTGACATTCCAATAATTGCTAAAGGTAATGCATTCTTAATACTTGTAACTTTATTTCCAATAATTAAATAAGGATTAAAAACTGCATATCCCACAAATACAATGAAAATAGATAATGCTAAAATTACAACTAACTTTAAACTTATAATATCTGGAACTAAATTACTTGCAACAGTTCCAAAAATTAATATCATGAAAAGTATAAATAATGCAAAAAATAAATTTTTTGAAAAATAAACATCTATATCTACAGTTATGTCTGCTTGACTTAAAGCCTCTTCAAAATCATCTGACTGAATATTTTTTGTAAAAGGCAAGAATAATCTATATAGTTCTTCTTCAAAACTAATTTTTTCTTTCTTTTTTGGAGCCATATAAAATATATTTATAATTTTTAATAATTTATAAGACCATTTTATTTTTATATCTTTCTTTTTAATAGATATTAATAATAGACTTACAAAAATTTGAAAAACAATGATAGATACAGAATTTAATAAAACCTTAGAAAAAATATTTTCTAAAAATATAGATTCAATGACAATTAATCTAGGGATGCCTAGAAGTAAAATTTTTAGAGATTTTATTAATAATTTTACAAAAGAACAAAAAAAAGAAATTATTGAAATAACCTCTAGAGTTTTAAAAGGAAATAATATTGAAAACAAAAGAGAAGTTATAAGAGACCTTTTACTTTTAAATTATGGAAAAGTATACCGAAATAAAGATGTGAATAGAAGCATAGTGTCTCAATTAAGAAACCTAGACAAAGGTTTTTTTCTAAAAAATAACACTCAATCATTAACTTTTGAACAAACTTGTAATCAAACATATAAAGGTTTTTTAAGATCATTAAAATCTGAAACTTTACAGACTGCAAAAGTAAAAATAGATGGCAAACTTACAAGAGTATTTATAAAAGATAGAATTGGAGAATATGGTGGGCTTGAAGGAAGAAATTTATTATTTATAAATCCTCAAACTCTTAATGTATATTCATTTAAATCAGACCAAAATGGAAAAATTACAAATTTCTTAAAAAGAATAGACTTTGAGAAAGGAAATATAAAAATAAGCCAAGAAGTTAAACAATATGCATATGCATTTAAAAAAGAACTTTATGAAAAAATAAAAGAAAATTATTTTAAAAATAAAAAACCAATATCTTTTAAAAAAACCGTTAAAAAGAAACCCATTATTAATAAAAAAAAATAATTAAATATTAAACTCAACAACATCTCTATTTTTTAAAACATAATTTTTAGATACTGTTTGACCAGGATATTTTGTAGAACCCCATACTTTTGCTGATTTTAATTGTTTATAAAAATTTTTGTGAATTAATTTTGCAGCATCTAAAACAGTATTGCCTTTATCAATAACTAAAGGTTCTGTTTTATCTACTTTTTGTCCAGGTTTTTTAGTAAAGACAATTACACTTTCTAAAATTTCAAAAATTTTTTCAGTAACCTCTTGCTTTTGAGAAAAATCAAAAACAGGCATATTTTTATAAAAAGTACTTTTATTAAAAGATTTAGAAAAAGGCATAGAAACAACAATAGCAGATTTAAAAGAAGCTCGAGGATTAATTAAAAGCATTAAATCATCTAAATGCGTCTCTTGATTTAAAATTATATTGTGGGCTCTAAATCCAGAAGATTTTAAAATATCTATCGCTTGATCTTTTGGAACTTTTAAAAAATGATCATTTACAAATGAAATACCAGAAAATTCACTTTTTGAAATCTGGATATTTGGTTTTTTCTTTGTAATAAAAACATCTTGTTTTTCAAGAATAGAAATCAAACGTTTTAATTCATCAATTGAACCATCTTTAATAACTAAAACTAATGCATCACAAACTCTAATCATTGAAAAAATTTGAGGAGTTAATTCATGTCTTTCAAGAAAAGAAGGTAATTCAATTAATTGTATTAAAGCACCACCATAATTTAAAATACCAACTTCTGGTTTTTTTGTAGTATAAGGATATGCAGCAATCAAAGGTTTAGAATTTGTATATTCTGTTAAAAAAGTACTTTTTCCAGAATTTGCATCTCCAAAAAGAAGTATTTGTCCAGCACCTTCTTTTTTAATATTTATGGTATTACCAGTTCTCTTTCCCGCAGCAATTGCTTGTTTTTCCATTTTAGATTTTAAAGCAGCAAGTTTTCTTGAAAGATCTTTTCTTAAATTTTCTCCACCTTTATGGGCAGGAGCACGAGAAATCATTTCTTGTAAAGCAATTATCTTTTCTTCATCATTTCTAGCTTCATCAAATTTTTTTTGAGCTAAAGCAAACTCAAAAGATACATTTGCAGGCATTACTGATCACTTATTTTTAAAATAATTAATTTTTCAAAAAAGATATTTTTTTCAGAAATAAGTTGGTATTTAAGTTTATTATATTTCAATTCAAAATAAATTTCATCAAGATTATTATGAGAAGAAACTAAAAGATAACAAACACCATTCTCTTTTAAAAAATGAGGTAATTGAGAAATAAATCTTAAAATTATTTCATTACCTTCTCTACCACCATCAGTTGAAAGAACTTCAATTTCTTCTGATGGAACATATGGTGGATTAAAAACAATACAATCAAATTTTTCATCTTCAATTGCAGAAAATAAATCAGATTGAATTATTGTTTGATTTTTTAAAGAATATTTTTCTTTAAGTAATTTAAGATGATTTATTACATTTTCATCAATATCTACAGAGATTATTTTTTTAAAAAAAGGAGATGCTTTTAGAGATATTATTCCAGAACCTGAACCTATCTCTAAAAAAGATTTATCACTTTTTACAAATTCTTTCTCTAAAGAATCTAACATTAAAAAAGTATCTTCTAAGGGAGGGTAAACCTCTTTTGAAAGATTTAAAAGAAAATCTTTATAATTAAATTGAACCATATATAATATATGCAAACAAACAAATATAAGCATTATCTTGACATGCATTGTCATTATGATCAAATACCAATTCAAGATATCAAACTTAAATTTAAAAATGAAACAATAATAGCAATTGCACAATCAACAAACATAGAAGATTATAGAAAATATCTTGAAATTAAGAAGGAAAATATAGAAAATCTTTATTTTGGATATGGATTATATCCAGACAATGTTTTAAAAAAAGATTTTGAAAAAATAGAAAAAGATCTAGAAGAAATTAATTTTAATGAAGCTTTGGTTATTGGAGAAATTGGAATGGATAAAAAAATTACAGAAAATCCATTTAATATAGCATTACAAGAAAAATTATTTAGAAAACAAATTGAAATAGCGTCTAGTTTAAATAAACCAATTGTAGTACATACAAGGGGAGCTGTTAAAGAAAGTTTAGAAATATTAAAATCATATCCAGAAGTTAAAACAATACTTCATTGGTTTACTGCAGAAAAAGAAGATATTCAAGAAGCATTATCAAGAGGATATTTTTTAACAGAAAGATTTGCAAAACCAAAAATTGAAAATATAGAATACTATTTAGATCAAATTTTTATAGAAACAGATCTTCCTGTTTGGCAAAATGGAAAAGAAACAACAATTGAAAGTATTAAAGAATCATATGATGTTTTTTCTAAAAAATATAATATTCCTTTAGAAAAAGTTAAAGAAAAAACAATTAATAACTTTTTAAAACTGTTTCCTACAATAGATATCTAAAATAGATGTGAATAAATATGAGTGAAGATTTTTTTGAATATAAAAGTGAAATTAAACCTAAAAAAACTAGTGAAATTAAAGATATAGTTATAGCATGGCTAGGAATCTCTTTATGTTTTGCATTAGTTTTAGGAGGATATAATTTATTTAATCTTTCAAACTTTAATAATTTTTCAATAATTACTTTTATATTATTTTTAATAGTTAGTTTAGTTGTAACAGGAACTGCTTTTATTTTACATGAACTTGCACATAAGTATGCAGGTATATATTATGGTGCAAAAGCAAAATTTGTAAAATGGAATGGACCTTTATATTTTGCAATGATTTTTGCATTTATTTTTGGTTTTGTTTTTGTAGCTCCAGGAGCAGTATATATCTATGGAAAAAGACTTTCTGTTAAAGAAAATGGAATTACTTCTGCTGTAGGACCAATTACAAATATCATCCTTGCAGGAGTTTTCATACTACTTGCAAGCATAATAACAACACAAAGTACAATAATAGCAATGATTCTATCCTTAGGAATATTAATTAATTTATGGATATCTTTTTTTAATTTACTACCATTTGGCCCACTTGATGGAAAAGCTATATTTCTATGGAATCCTTTTTTATGGTTTATTTTAATGGCAATTTCAATTGGCGGATATTTATTATTTTCAGGAATTATTTAATTAACATATTTTGAAATTCCTGAAAGAACTTGGCCTTGTGAAACTTTATTCTTTAATTTTGAATAAGTCTTTAAGATTGCATCTTTAGTTAATTTAGATTCCTTATATTTATTTTCTTTTAAAGTTAAAAATACAGATTCAGTTATTAAAAGATTTAAATCTGCAGGTGAAAAATTAGTTGTAAGATTTACAATTTCATCTAAATCAATTTTATCATGAGGAGTTTTTGATAAAAGAAGAGATAATATTTCTTTTCTTTCTTTATTTGTAGGTAATTTAAATTCCATAAATTTATCTATTCTTCCACTTCTTAAAAAAGATTTATCAATTATTTCAGGCCTATTTGTGGCACAAATAAACAAAACATCTTTTCCATTTAAATTATCAAGCTCAGATAAAAGTTGATCTAAGACTTTTATGTTACCTATAGAGTCATCATGTCTTTGAGTAATAGAATCAATTTCATCAAAAAATAAAATTGAAGGAGCGACAGATTTAGCTTTTTTAAAAATATGTCTTATTGTTTTTTCTGACTCTCCAACCCATTTATTAAAAATTTCAGGACCTTTAATATATAAAAAATTAATTCCATGTTCTTTTGCAGTTGCTTTTACAAAAGAAGTTTTTCCAGTTCCTGGAGGGCCATAGATTAAAATATTTTTAATAGTTTTAACATTATACTTTTGTAAAAGACTTTTTCTTTCAAGAGAAAGATTAATTATTTCTGAAAGTGTTTCTTTTTGTTCTTTTAATGCACCTAAGTCAGAATAACTAATGTTTGGAAGATCAACAAATACTTCTCTTAAAGCAGAAGGTTGAACAACTTTTAAACCTTTTTCAAAGTCATCTTTAGAGATTGCTAAATTTTCTAAAATTTTTGAAGAAACTTCTTTTTTAGGAGAAGAAATATCTGAAATTTTACTTTTAATTGCAAGAATTGCAGCTTCTTTTACTAAAGCAGAAAGATCTGCACCAACAAAACCATGAGTTACTTGTGCAATTTTTTTTAAATTAACATCTTTTGAAAGAGGAACATTTCTTGTATGTATTTTTAGAATATCAAGTCTACCTTCTTCATTTGGAACATTAACATCAATCTCTCTATCAAATCTTCCAGGTCTTCTAAGTGCTGGATCAATATCATCTTGTCTGTTAGTTGCACCAATAACAATTACATCTCCTCTTGAAGAAGTTCCATCCATAAGCGCTAAAAGTTGTGCAACAACACGTTTCTCAACTTCAGAAATAAATCCATCTCTTTTAGGAGCAATAGCATCAATTTCATCAATAAATATAATTGCAGGAGTCTTACTTTGTGCTTTCTTAAAAATATTTCTTAATTTTTCTTCAGCTTCTCCAACAAACTTAGCCATTATCTGTGGAGCATCTATACCAATAAAATTTGCTTTTAATTCATTTGATAAAGCTTTTGCAAGTAAAGTTTTTCCAGTTCCAGGAGGTCCATATAATAAAATCCCTTTTGGAGGAGTTACATTTAATTTTTCAAAAAATTCAGGATATTTAAAAGGAAGTTCAACCATTTCTCTTATCTTTTCAATTTCTGGTTTTAATCCTCCAACATCTTCATAACCAATAATTTGTTTAACTTCTTTTTTAGAAGCAGGTTTTTTATTTATTACAAGATTTGTTTCTTCTGAAAGAATAACTATTTTTGAAGGAGATGTATTTATTACTTCATAAAGATAATTTGAACCAAAAATATTAATCATAACATGATTACCATTTACAAAAGGCCTACCTAAAAAATTCTTTTTAATAATTAAATCTTGATTTTCAGAAAATAGATTGACTTCTTTTAAAGGTGCAAGGACAATTTCTTTTGCAACAACAGGTTCAATTTTTTTAATTGTTACAAAATCACCAATAGAAACATTTGCATTTTTTCTGGTATATTGATCCATTCTAATAATGTTTTCTTCACCAGCTTTATTTTTCTCTGGCCAAACTTGTGCAGCAGTAAAATCATCGCCTTTAATTAGAATAATATCTCCTGAAATTATGTTTAGTTTTTGCTTAACCATAATATCAAGCTTAACTATATTTTTACCTACAAAATCTTCAGAAGCTTCTTGTACTTTAAGTTTAATTGAGTCTTGTTTTTTTTCAACCATTAATTATCACTAAAATTAATTTTTTTTAAAAATAAGTTTAACAAAATAATATATATTTATGAACCAAAGTGTTTTAATAGTTATTTAATTAATTCAAAAGAACCTGGTGGGAGTGAAGAATCAATTTCTTCTTGAGATAAAGAAATTCCTTTTTTTAAATATAAATTTTTAATTTCTTTTGAAACATCTGATTTCTTTAAACTACCTGGAATTAAATAAAATTCATCTTTTCTTAAATCTTCTTTATAAGTTAAAAGAATTGGAAAGGGATAAAGACCAAGCTTTGAATCATAAATTAATTTAAGTTTTAAATTTAATTTTTTATAATAAGTTCTTTTACCTCTTATAACAAAAGCACCAGCCCCCAAAGATTCACCTGTGTTTGCAGTCTTTGAAACTTGATCAGGAGAAACAGAATATACTTCTGCAGAAAAAGATTTTGTTTTCCAAGCTGATGAAAAAATTAATGCAAAACATGCTGCTTCAATTTTATCTTCTTCTAAAATTTCTTTTTTTAAATCATTTTTTAAAATAACATGTGGTGCACCATGAACATCCGCATGAAAATAAAGATCATTTTCTTTTAAATATTTTTTTATTAAAAAATCATTATTTTTAGTATCTTTTCCACCTAAAACTAAAAAACCATTTGTTGTAAAAAAAAATCTAAATTTATGATACCACTCTTTTTTCTTTTCAGTCTTTTTTAAAACATTTATTTTATTTTTTTGCTTTTCAAGAATCTTTTTATTTTGGGATTCAATTTTGTTTAAAGTTATGGCTATAGCTTTATTTGCTCCCTCTAATTTAGATTTAAATTTATTTCTTTCTAAATATTTATTTTCTGCATTTTTTCCTGCAGACAAAGTATAATTTATTTCAACAGGCATTACTATTCATTTCCTTGTTCTTCATTTAATAAATCAATTAATACATCAATTTCATTTTTATCTTTATAAATTGGAGAAGATAAATAAAAACTAGAAGATTTCTTTATAAAATCATAATAATTTGGAATTTTATAAACATATTTTTCTCTTAAACTATTATGAAAAGATTCAATATTTTTTGAAAGAAAAGAAATTGCAATATTAAAATCTCCATCAGAAATTACTTGAGAGGCTGATAAAACATTTTTATCTTTTTTTAAAATTTCAAGAAATTCTTTTTGTTTTTCTTTTAAAGAAAGATCAACTTGAAAATAAGAAGAAGATTTTAAATTATAGCCAGCAATCAAAGGATCTAACAAAGGACGATATCCTAGAATAAATTTTTCATCTTCAAGAAAATCAATTGAAGATTTTATTGTAGCTCTATGAAAACCAGTAATTTTTTTTATCTGTCTTACATTTGGAACTACAGCTCCTTTTCTTGTCATTGCAGATAAAATCTTTACTCTTATAGGATCATTTATTTTCTTTACAACAGCCATATATAATCAATATAAATATATATTAAAACATAATAAAAACATAATGGTTGTACAAAATATAACAATTAAATAAAAATATCATAATTTATCTAAAAAAAATACATTTATAAGCATTTATGATATATATTATATTATAAACATCTAATTTTTTAAAAACTTTAAAAAATGAAAAACTATGGAAAAATTAACAAAATATGAAATAACTAGAATACTATCTGCTCGTGCAGAGCAAATAGCTTATGGTGCACCTCCTTTAGTAAGAAGTACAAAGGAAGATACAGCATATATTCTAGCAGAAAAAGAATATTTAAAAAAAACAATACCATTAGCAGTTATTAGAGAAGTTAATGGAGAAAGACAAATTATAAGTGTGAATTAATTATGGGAAAAGCAGTATCAAATAATATAAAAGCAAAAGCAAAAATAATAATGACAGAATTTAGTGACAAAGTCGGAATTGAATTTGAAACTAACAAAAATTTTTTAAAAAGCATGAAACTTCCTTTATCAAAATTAACAATTAATTTAATGGCAGGTTACATGACAAGAACTCTTAGAAAAGAGCAAAAAGAAAAAGAAATGCTTGAACAAAAAATGGATGTTACAAAAACACCTATTAAACAAGCAAAAGACACTAAAATACATGGTTAATTTTTAACCATCTACTTTTATTTTTTTAAAATAATTTATATCTTAAAACAGATATAATTCCACCAAAAGAATTTAATGTTTTAATTACTTCATCATGTCTTTCATCAACTACATGAACTTTTGTTTTATATTTTTCAGCTTCTTTAATTAAATTTTGTATTTTATCAATATCTTTTTGCCAAAGAGAATAAGAGATTAAAATAAAATCACAAGCCCCTGTTTTTAAAACATTTAAAATTTCTGTGTACCCATAAATTGCAAGAGAATTATCTTTTCCAAGATTTTCTTTAAAAGAATCAATCATATTTTTTTCTTTAACAATAATTGAATTTTCAAAAAATTTTAATATTTCTTTTTTACCTAAAAGCTCATTTATTGCAGATTTAGAAGTGCTTGAAAGATTTACAACTAAAGAAGAAATATTGTATTTTTCAACTAAATATCTTGAAAATAAATTTTTAGTACCTCCAGGACCTGCAATTATTAATTGTTCTTTATTATTTGAAATTACAGAATAGATCGATTCAAAAAAGTTAGTAAAGTCAAAAGATTGGTTATATCTCTTCCCATGTTTTCCAGATTTTATATTTGCAATATTTTCATTAGATATACCTGATAACATATAAATTTCAGAGATTTCATCATCTAAAATAACAACATTAATTTTATTTTTTAAAGAAGATGCTTTTTTTAAAAGATCAATCTGAAAATCAAAAAGTTCTTTTTTAATAATTGAAAATTTATTTAAAAGAGAAACTTCTATGGTGTGATATTCTCCCAAGGGTGCAAAATCTTCTGGTTTTGAAAAAATTATTCTCCCTGTAAACCTTAGAGAATTAAGAGTTGAAGAATAATCTTTTTTTTCAACATCAATTTTTACAAAAACAGGTTTTCTATCACTTTCTCCAGTTTGTTCATTTTTAAGTCTTCTATAAGAACTACCACTAATAACATCTCCTTCTAAAACAATAGTTTTAATTACCCACAAATCTTCTATTGTTTGAGGAATAAAAACAATTTCTTTTGTTTTATAATCAATGTTTATAATATTCATAAAAAATCATTTTTTTAAAAGAGATTTCTCCATATCCTTTGGTATTTTTTCATCTAAAATATCTAAAATTGTAGGAGCGATATTTGCAAGAGTAGGTTTTTTAATATTTTTTTTCAAAGAAAATTTATCAGAAACTAAAATAAATGGAACTTTATTTAAGCTATGAGCTGTACTAATAGATTTATTTGGATAAATCATTTCATCACAATTTCCATGGTCTGCAGTAATAATTAATGTTGTTTTCTGATCAATAGTTTTTAATATTTTATTAATGGAATCATCCATATATTCTAAAGAAGAAATTGTAGATTGTAAATTTCCTGTATGCCCAACCATATCTCCATTTGCAAAATTAATAACCATTAATTTATAATTTTTTTTAATTGCAGGGAGTATTTTTTTAATTAATTTTAAAAGAGACATTTCAGGCATAAGATCATAAGTTGCAATTTTTGGAGAAGGCACTAATATCCTATCTTCATTTTTATTTGCATTTTCTTGACCTTGATTGAAAAAATAAGTTACATGCGCGTATTTTTCAGTTTCTGCAGCCCTTAATTGTTTATAACCAAGCTTTGAAATTATTTGTCCTAAACCTGTTGCAGGTTTTAAAGGAGGAAAAATAACATTTATATTTTTAAAATTTTTATCATATTGAGTAAAAGAATAAAAATTAAGATTTAGTTTTTTAGTTTTAAAACTTTTAAAAGATTTATCTATAAAAGCACTTGTCATTGCTCTTGCTCTATCACTTCTAAAATTAAAAAATAAAACAGTGTCTTTATTTTTAATTAAAGCATTTTTATCAAATAAAGTTGGAATTAAAAATTCATCTGTAATCCCTTTTTTATAACTTTTTTTAACAAAAACAGATTTACTATCATCATGATTACCTTCACCTGTAACCATTATCTTATATGCTTTTTCAATACGATCCCATTTATGATCTCTATCCATTGCATAATATCTTCCTGCAAGACTTGCAATCTCAACTACATGTTCTAATTTTTTTTTATAGATGTATTTTTTTAAACTTGAAATGTATTCTAGAATAGATTTTGGAGGAACATCTCTACCATCACCAAAAAGATGTAAGTATACTTTTTTTAATTTTCTTAATTTAACCATATCCATTAATGCAAATAAATGATTAATATGAGAATGAACTCCACCATCACTTAAAAGACCCATAATATGTAAAGAGTTATCTTTTTTAACATCCTTAAAAGCTTGATTTAATATTTTATTTTTAAAAAAAGATTTATCTTTTATTGATCGATTAATTCTTTCAATATCTGAAAGAACAATTTTTCCTGCACCAATAGTTAAATGACCTATCTCAGAACCACCAATCTGTCCTTTTGAAAGCCCAACATATTCTTCACTTGCACCTAACTCTAAATAAGGATATTTTTTAATTAAAGAATCTAATGTTTTTGTATTTGCTAAAAACGGAGCATTTCCTGGGTATTCTTTATTTACTCCTACACCATCTAATATAAGTAAAAGTACTTTTTGATCATTCATTTATCTTTTCACCTTTTTTAATATTTTTAAATAATTGAAAAGGATGTTTTGTTTTACAATCATTAACACATAAACCATTACTTTTAAGAGTATCACAGTTTGGAACAGAATATTGTTTTTCAATAATTTTTTGGATTTGATAACTTGCAATTTTTTCATCATAGTTTGGTAAATTTTTAAAAAGATGTAAAATTTCATCAAAATTATAACCAATATTTGATAAAAAAACAGCTATATAAAAATTTTCAATATGAGATAGTTTTTCTCCACCAATAAGTTTATTATATATTTTCAAAAAACATGGAGGAAAGGTATTAACTTCTGGTTTATTAATTGTTTTAATATCAAAAGTATTCTCAGAAATAACCTTCTTTCTAATATAATCTCCATATTCTAAAAATAATTTAGGAAGTTCTTTTTTTTCAAGATCGATATTTTTTAAAATTCTTTTCTTTAAAATAACTGATAATAAATCAATTACTTCTAATTTTGTAAAATAAATTTTTCCATCATCTAAATTAGAATATTGAAGTTTATAATCATCTGTTAAGTTTAAGGACAAATAATTTACAAGATCTAAATAATATTTATTTTTATCATCATCAAATTTAATGTATTTACAAAGATCATCTTGTATTTCTTTAAATTCTTCTTTATCTAAAAGTTGTTTTAAATAATAATTTAGTTGTTTTTGATAATATTCACCAAATCTTTGATAAAGAGGGTTATAATCTACAACATTTAAAAGAATTCTTGATAAAGGATAAAGTGTTGCAAACATCTTTGCAATTCTTTCATCATCAATTCTTAAATATTCTTTCCATTGTTTTTCATTTTCTTGTATGTCTTGAAAAATAGTTTTTAAAATAAATAAAGTTGCTTTTTTTATAGTTTCTTCATTTATTGAAAAAAGATCTATTTCTTTTGATTCTAAATATTCTTTTGCTTTATTTGAAAAAGGATATTTAATAATATAATTATAAGACATAAATATATTTAGTAGATGAAAAGAAATAAAAACATGTTAGATTAACTAAACAAAATAACTAGCTTCTATTAATCCACCAATAACTAAACAAATTATTGCAAGTAAAAATAAATATAAAAAATCTTTTGCAGCATGCCACTTAAAAGGAGTATCAAAAACACCTTTAAAAAGATCTCTTGCAAAAATTGCTCCTGCAACAGAAGCTACAAAATATGCCAAAACTTCAAAAAAACCATGAGGAATAAAACCTAAAAAAGCAATAAGCCCATGCTTTGAACCCATTATTGCAGCATTAATTCCTGTATGATAAACTGCAGAAGAAATATAATTAATAATTACAACCGCTAAAAGAGAGGCATTCCACGCTATTAAAAACAAACCGCCTGCACCATAAAAAAAAGAAAGAATAATTGCAGAAATTACAACTATTAGATTATTACTAAAAATTAAAGAAAACACTTCCCAAAATTTATTTTTATTATAGCCATCTGAAGTAAAGTCACCAGTAATTGAATTTCTAACATCACTTACTTTTTCAAGTTCTTCAAATTGAGAATTAAAAAGATTTGAAGAAATATTTTCATTTAATACAAAATAAGAAACTACTAATGTAAAAACAATTCCTAAAAAGAAAAAAAATAATAAAATAAATATTTGTTTATGTCTTAGAAAAAAAGGTTTAGAATAATTTGTAATATATGAATCATAAGAATAAACACGGTTTAATAAAGGAACTGCACCGATTATAATAAAAGAAAGTATTGCAACACTTAAATATTTACCAGGAAAAATAAGATTTGAGAAAAATATTGCAAAAATAGTAAGTAATATAGCTTCAAAAAACATTAAATAAGGTTTACTTCTTAGCTTGAATGTATTTGTAATTAACTCTAGAACCATACAAAAATAGATAAGGAAACAATATAAAAATATTTCTAATTATATAATATATATTATTATAACTTATTTTATAATTATACTTAAAAAAATGTGATAAAAATTGAATTCTAAAGAAGATAATATACAAAAAATACTTAAAAACATACCTCAAAAAAGAACTTTAAGAGAAGGAGACATAGTTATTGGAGAGGTTGTACAAACAACTGATAAAATTGCAATAGTGAACATAAATAATAAAAGTGAACATGTATTGAGTCCTTCTGCAACAGGAATCTTGTTTATTAATAATGCATCTGAAGATTATGTTGAAAAAATGGGAGATGTTGTAAGAATTGGGGATATTGTTAAAGCAAAAATAACTGAAAAAGATAAATTTGGTTTTAAAATTAAGATTAGTGAACCTGATCTTGGGGTTATAAAATCATATTGTAAAAATTGTAAAGCAGAATTAAATTTAACAGACTCAAACATAAAATGTTTAAACTGTAAAACAATAAATACTAAAAAAATAGGGAAAATGTGAATAACCATGGATTTTGAATTTATAAAAAAAGAAAAAAATGAAATTGAAATTAAGATTATAGAAGAAGATATTTCTTTTTTCTATTTAATTGAAAATATTGCAAGTTCTAAAAGAGATGTTGATTTTGTTGCTCTTAAAAAATCAGATCACTTAAGAAATGAATTTATTTTTTATTTAAGAACAAAAGAACAAGCAGCAAAAGATGTTTTCTTAGAATGTATTAATGAGGCAGAAGAAAATATTTTAACTACAATTAATAACCTTCAAAAACTTACTCAAGATTAAGGTTTTAAATAATGAAAGATAAATTAAAATATTTAGATCCATACTATTACATAGATACACTTTTGTTAAAACTTTTTGGAAAACCTAAAAGTTTAGAAAATAAAATTATGTATTGGATCTTTTATTTAGTTTATTCTTTAATATTAGCATTTCTAATTTTTAAATTATTAGGACTAATTTTAGGAACTTCTCTACCTCTTGCAACAGTAGTTTCAGGATCAATGGAACCTAGTTTTTATAGAGGAGATATAATGGTTATATCTTCTGCAAAAAATTTAAAATCAGAAGTAATTACTATTGATGATAATATTTCAACTAAAAACTTAAATGAATTTGCAAAAATGGAATATAAGTTAAATGGTTTTGGAAATTATGAAGTTAAAACAATAGAAATTAATAACCAAATTATTGAAATAAAAGATGCTATTGAAAAAAATAATTCTGTAGTTGTCTATAAATCTAACCTTACAGGAAGAGATATAATACACAGAGTTGTTTTAATAATTGATGCAAATGATGGAAAATATGTTTTAACCAAAGGAGATAATGGAGAAACAAATTATATTATTGATCAAGATTGTGCAATTTCTGGAAATTATATTGTCAATGGTTGTTTAAATGTGTATCCAATAAATGTTGAAAATTTAATGGGGAAAAAAATATTAAGAATACCCTATATTGGTTATTTAAAATTATTTTTATTTAGAGGATAGGTGAAAATAATGCCTCAAGATGATTTAGTTGAAAAAATTATAAATAATTATAAAGGGGCAATTAAACTTCAAACACAATACACTATCGGACACGAACCTATTTTTATTCAAAATGTAATTGATAAATATAAAACTCCTGAAAAAATAAATACTGCTTTAATGGTACTGTCAAATCTTCCAAGAAACACTTTTTTTACAGACGCAGAATTTTTTAAAATTGTAGACTATAATTTTAAATTTAGAAAAGTTTTTGAAAAAAAAATTGAAAATTTTAATTTAGATAAAAAAATTACTCTTAAATATGCATCTTCAGAAATTATTCCTGAAATAGGTTATTCAAATAAACATGTTGAAGCTCCTTTTCAAATAAATGTATATTATCAAGGAGAAAAATTTGGATCTTTTAATTTTATGTTTTTATTTAAAAAAGATAAAAAAGAATTACAAATAAATTTAATTCAAGGTAAAAAATATAGTCAAAAAGCAAAAGAAGCAAACAAAATATTAGGAAATTGGAAACAAAAAATAATTGCAAACTTAGTTGATATTTCAAAAAAAATGAAAATACCAGCTTCAGGTGTGCTTCCAAGGAAATATCCATCAGTTACAGATAAAGAATATGAAAGAATAATTAAAAGTTATTTAGATGCATATATTGAAGGTGGACTTAAATCAGAAAAAATAAATTTTCAAAATGTAAAACCTACATTTAGAAATAAATTTCAAAATTATGTAAACTTAAAAGAAAACAAACAAAATATTAAACCAATTAAAACAAGAAAAGAACCTATCTGGAAAAAAATTAGAAAAACTAAACATTAAATTCTTTTTCTAAAAGTTCTTTAATATTTTTTGAATCTACACCTAATTTTATTAAAGTAGTGTTTCCTTTAACACCTTTACCTGATTGAGTAGTAGAAATAAACCCATAAGCCTCTAATTCATTGATATACTCTCTAAACCATCTCATAGATACTGGTTTTTCACCATATTTATTTGAAACAACTGTGTATGTGTCATATATCTCACCAGAATAAAGCACATTTTCTTCATAAGATCCATCAATTTTTAAAATGCCTTTTGGAGATTCTGATCTTTCTGTAATTGCAAGCAAAACTAACTGTAATTGAACTGGCAAAGTTAAAACCATACTCTTAATGATTTCATGTTCAACTTTATCTTTTGCCAAATGAACTTCCTTATCTGTCACATAATCTTTTTTGTTCATATCTGCAATTTCTCCAGCCTTTAATAAAAGCATTAAAGCAGTTCTTGCATCACCAGATTCTTTTGCAGCCATTGCTGCAGCAGAATTAATTGCAGAATCAAGGACAACATTTTCTTTAAAAGTTAAAGAAACTCTTTGTTTTAATATTTCTTTTAATTCTTCAGCATTATATGGAGGATATACAGCTTCTTGTTCACATAAAGAACTTTTTGTTCTAGGATCAAGTCTTGACATAAAAAATAAATTATTAGAAATACCAATCATTGAAACACTAGAACCTACACCTAGTTCATCATTACTTCTAGATAAAGTATATATCAAATCATCTATCTCTCTATCTTTTATTTTATCAATCTCATCTAAAATAATTACAAAATTTAATTCATTTTCTTTTAAAAAAGTAATAAATTTATCATAAATAAAAGATTTAGAATAACCAACAAAATTTTTATCAGGATAAAAAGATTGTACACAATAAAAAAGAATTGCATGTTTGGTTTGATAATTTCTACAATTAAGATAAAGGGTATAAAGGCAAAGATTATTTTCTTTTGAAATACTATCTAATTGATTTACAACATGTCTTACAGCAGAAGTTTTACCAGTACCTACTTTTCCATAAATAAATATATTATGTGGTTTTTCTTTTTTAAGTGCAGGAGAAAGCCATAAAGATAATTCTTTAATTTGTTCATCCCTAAAGGGTAGTTTTTCAGGAACATAATGAGGTGATATTTTATTTTTATTTACAAATAGAGAACCTTTATTTAAATATTCATAAAAAATGTTATCACTCATATAATACTTAAGATAAATTGGTTTTTTATAGCTTATTGTTTTATTTTCCAAAGATCTATTTAAAAGAATTATTATATTAAAAATAAATAACACTAAAATAAAGGAAAGATCAAATATGAGTAATGATTTAGAAAAATTAATACCTAAAAAAGAAGAAACCACTTTAAAAGATATAAAAGAACCTAATTATACAAACTATAAAGCAATAGCTATTACTATTATTTTTTTAATAGTGATTGGGTTTTGTACATACGGGCTTATTTATGTTTATAAAAATTATATTTCAGGACATTATAGTAACCTAGAAAAAGATTTTTTAGAAAATGCAAAAGAATGTATTCCTAGTAGTTTTGAAACTAGGCAAGAAACAACTTCTATGTTTGTAATGTATTTAAGTCAAGACCTAAATTATAATATTAAAGGATTAAATGAAGAGGGTAAATGTGAAATTGAAATAGAAACAATTGATGCAAATGTATCTTTTGATTATAATGATGTGTTAGCATATGTAAATAAAGAAGAAAACTTAGATGCAGTTTATTTCCAATACATGCTATTAAATGCCTTCAAAAATGCCTTCAATCCAGAGTCTCAAGACACAAATCTTGAAAAAGAAATAACTATAGAAGAAAAAAATAAAGCAAAACAAGAAATTATAGATATTATAAATCAAGAAAAAGAAGAATACACACCAGATAATGGTTCACAAGAAGCAACTGCTGAAATGTTTAAAGGAAGTAAAGAAGTTTGTGTATTTGAAAGCTTAGACGGAATAGATGATTTTTTATCTAAAAAAATGACAAACAGTATTTTTCCTACAGAAAGCAGCATGAGTTATAAAGATGGTGTTAGTACAAGTATTAATATTTATGAAAATGTTACTTGTACAACATTAAACTAAAATAATATCTGAAGAAGAAATTGCATTATTTATTAATTCTTCTTCATTTTCAATTTTCTTTTCCATTTCTAAAATTTCATCTAAAGTAGATCTTGTTTTAGGGTGTTTTGAAAGCATATAAGAACAACAATCAGGATAAGGAATTATTGAAGTTTTGTAAGTATCTATTTTTTTTGCAATTGTAATTATTTCATTTTTATCAAAAGCGATTAATGGAGAAAAAATTGGTAATTTTGTTGCAGAATAAATAGTTGTCATGTTTTCAATTGTTTGAGAAGCCACTTGACCTATATTATCTCCTGTAATTACTGCTTTTGCATTTTCTTTTTTTGAAATTTCATCAATTATCTTGAACATAAATCTTCTATAAATAATCATTCTATAATCAGAATCAATATTTGCAATTATATGTTTTTGAATATTTGAAAAAGGCACTACATATAATTTTGAATTTCCTTGAAATTGATTTAAAGTATTTACAAGATTTTTAATTTTATCTAAAATTTCTTTTTTAACTAAAGTATTATTATAGATGTGTACAAATATAACTTTTGCACCTCTTTTCATAAAAAGAAAAGCTGCAACAGGACTATCTATTCCTCCAGAAAGAGAACAAATTACATTTGCACTAACCCCTACTGGAAGACCTCCAAGTCCAGGAGTTCTACTTGTAAAAATAAATATTTCTTTTAAAGAAACTTCTACAAATAAAGTTAATTCTGGATTTTTAATATCAACTTTTTTATTTAAAGAATTATAGATCACCTCTCCTAAAGAAACATTTATTTGAGGAGAAGTTAAAAAAAATTGTTTATTACTTCTTTTTGCATCTACCTTAAAAGAATCAAAAGTATAATTTTCTAAAAAAGACACAGTATTCTTTTTTAAAATTTCAAAATCTAAAGGAGATTTAAAAGCAAATGAAAAATTTGCAATACCAGGTATTTTAGTTAATTTTTGTTCTAAAATATTAATTTCTTCTAAAGTAGGATTATTTATATCAATTAAAATAAAACCATAATGTCTTGTAATTTTATGTTTTTTATTAATTGAAGCATAAATATTTGAAATTAATTTCTTTTCAAAGAAAATACGATTTTTTCCTTTTATAGCAATTTCATTGTAATGAATAATTATTGAGTTGTACATATATATATTAAGAAGTTAAAAAAATAAAAAGAGAGTAGTTTATTTAAATTTCTAAAAAAAACTACTTTTTTTGTTTTTAAAAAAAATTAAAAAAATTATTGAACAGTAATTCTTACTTTTTTAGTTATGTTTGTTAAACATCTTCTAACTCTTACCTTTCCTAAAACACTCCAATAGATACTATATCTATCACCTGTTAAAAAACTAACAGCCTTAATTATGTTTTGTTGAGTCTTTGTAGGGGTAAATACATCTTGAGGTATCTTTAATTGAAAAGGAAACTCTACAACTTCTCCTTTAGTATAAGCTCTTTCATTTTCAAGATCAAGTTTAAAATCATAAATTATTGAAGATCTAGTTGTTGATTTACCAGAATTATTAACTCTTGTTTGCTGAATTGCAGATAAATAAACATAAGCACCTTTTGATTCAAAATCTCTTTTTACAGTTAAAATCATTTTACCTTCAATTATATCACCTGGAGTAAAATCATGTTTGTTTAAAATCACATTAATTTTACCTTTAAAAAAACCAAAAATAATAATCACCTCTTTTTTATAAATATAACAAATAAATTAATAATAGCAAGTAATATTTATAAAAAGATAGCAAAAAGGCATAAAAAATACATTTTGTATTTAAATATTTTGGTTTATAATTATAATATAAATTGCATTTATATAATTTCGAGGTGGGGAAAAAATGGCCTTTTTAGATAAAATGTTTACAGGTAAAAAAGAAGAAATAGATATTGACGATTTCTTAAACAACATGGATGTTGAAGACGTACCAGAAGACGTAGATTTCTATGTAAAACCAATTAGTTTACAATCAAATAATGAAGTTGAGATTGTAATTAAAGAATTAAAAGAAAGAAACTTTGTAATTTTAGATATAGAAGGAATATCTAAAAGAAATCCACAAAGAGCAAAACAATTTGTTGGACAATTAAAAATGTATGTAACTGACAAAGGTGGAGATCTTGCAATGATATCTAAAACAAAATTATTATTGGTTCCTGAAAAAGTAAAAATTATTAAAAAAATGAAATAAATGCCAATAACAGTTACTGAAAAAAGGTTTCCAATTAAATTAGAGCCAAAACAAGCAGTAAATATATTTCAAGCGGCTCTTAAAAAAAAAGGTCACAAATATGAGATAAAGAAAGAATCTCTTTATCTTACTATTACACCTTATTGGGTCTGTTTCTACGATATATTAATTAATAAAAATGAGAAATTTAATAGAATCTCAAATCAAATTGCACTAAATTCTATAAACAATCAAATTAATGAAAAAGTTGTAGATATTTTTAAAATATCAAAACCTATTATTAAAGAAAATTTAGAAGCTCCTAAAACAGAACAAATACAAATTAATCTTAAAAAACCAATTGTTACAAAAGAAGAAGCTGAAGAAACAATAATTAAATATTTAATATACAAACATAATGTTTTAAAAGATCAAATTTCTTTAAGTGGTATTGAACAAATTTATGTTCCTAATTGGAAAGTTAAACTAGATAAGTTTAAACTTAAGATAGATGCAATTACTGGAGAAGTTAATAATTTTGAAATAATACCTAAAAAAGAAAAAACAAAAATAGAACTTATTAAAGAAGTTTTTTCAGAAGTTAAAGAAGATAAAAAATTAGGCACATATTTTAAAGATTTTTTTATAGGCATATTTGATGGAATACTTTTTATATTTAAAGAAATTATTAAAAATTACAAAATAATTTTATGGATATTACTTATAGCGATTTTAATATATTTGATATTTCTTTAAAGTCTTTTGATTTTGATAACAACTCTCTTATTCTTGCAGAACCTTGCTTACCTTTAAAAAAAGGAATTAAAGATACTTTTAGTTTAGAAAAAGAAATTGGATATTTTTTAACATATTCTAAAAAAGAAAATAAAGCATCATAAGAAGTGTCTTTTTCTAAAAGAACATTATTTTTTGAAAAATAATCTATTTGTTTAAAAATAAATGGATTACCTAAAGCTTCTCTGCCAACCATAAGGCCAGAAAAATGATTTATTTGTCCAAGATTAGTTTCAGAAACATCTCCATTATAAATTATTGGAAGAGAAGTTATTTTTTTAATTTCTTCAACTCTTGAGATTTTTGATGGCACACTATAATTTTCTTTTGCAAGTCGTCCATGAATAGCAATTGCAGATACACCTATCTTTTCAAAGTTATTTACCATACTTTCTAAAATATCTTCTTTAAATCCAAGTCTTACCTTGACTGTTATTGGTTTTTTAGAAGTTGAAATAATTTCTTTAAGTATAGGATACACTTTATCTAATTGCTTAAGATTATAAGAACCTGATTTACTATTTATTATTTTTAAAGATGGACAACCTAAATTAAAATCAATAACATCAAAATATTTATAATCATCAATTAAATGAGATGCAGTAATTGTTTTTTTTAAACTTAAATCTCCAAATAATTGTAAAGAAACAGGAGATTCTTTTTCAGTAGATTCTAAAAGATCTAATTTAGATAAATCTTCTTTATACTGAATAATGTGATTAATATTAACCATTTCAGTATAACTTAATCCAACTTGATAATCTTTACACAAAAGCCTAAATGGAAGATGAGTATATTCTTGCATTGGTGCTAAAACACCTTTTTTTCTAATAGGAATATTTTTTATTTTAAAATTAATCATAAGATATATAATGTTTAGATAAAAATAAAAAGAAAACCTTATAAATTCTTTTAAGTAATAAATATATATTAGAACTTATTTTTAGTTATAAAAAATGTGAAATATATATGAATAAACAAACTGGACTTTCAATTTTATTAATAGTATTAATATTAGGATCTATTGTAGGTATGTCAATTGGGGCAAGACCAGAAATAGATACTACATATCAAGATTTTGAAGAAGACTTAAACATACCTTCAGAAATGTATTTAGGAGAAACTGAAGCAATAGTTTCAGAAATGTTTTCAGAATTAATAATTGCAAGTAAAACAGATGTTTTTGAACAAACAAAAATTGAAAATGATCTAATTGCAATTGAAGGTGTTAAAAGATCAAGTATTCAATTTAATAAAGATACTCAAGAAGAAATAATATTAATTGCAAAAATTGTAATTGATCCTTTACTTCAAGAAGAAATTATTGCAGAAATTAATAATTTAGAATATTTAACATCAGAACCTATTGAAATCTATAAACAAGCAAGAGTTGAAATAAATAATACTGTGAACTTTAGAAAAGGAGAAGATGAAAATAAAACAATTGATTATGATTTTGTAGATTATATAGTTGACGCAGTTGTAAATGTAAATACTTTAAAGAAAGATAAAATTCAAGGTCAATTACAAGCAAGTTTTAAAGGAGAAGTTTTAGAGTATGTAATACTTTATGAAACAACAAATCTTACAAGTTCACCTTCTCTTGTTTTTGATGAACAAGAAATAAGTATTATAGAATGGAATGAAAAATATAGGTATTCAACAAATACAAATTATTTAAATGAGAATGATGAAAACTCAATTAAAGAAAGCATTCCTGAAATAGAAAAAGTTACAATTGTTCCAGATTATACATTAGTATATCAAGGACTTGATATAAATATATCTCAAGAAGATTTAAACATTAGCGAAATTGAAGCTATTGATTATAATTTAGATGAAACAAAAATTAGTTTTATTGCAGATTATAATCTTAGTAACTATGAAGAAATTAAAGAAAAATTAATTGAAAATGGATTTTTAGAAGAAAATAAAACTAAAGATTTTAAAAAGAAATATTTGCTTGAAAGTTCTGTTGAAATTAATGATATTACAGAAAAAATAACACCATTAGATTTAGAACTTGAAAATATTGAAAAAGAAGCAATTTTAGATGTTGAAAAAATAACTTTACAAGAAGAAGAATATTCTTATTCTGAAAAAACATATCCCGTATGGCTTAATTATCCAGAAGATGTTAATAAACAAACAATTGTTTTTAACGTTCAAGCATATGTTACAAGACAAGACATTATGTTTTTAATGTTAGATAAAAAAATAGAAGAATAATTTTGTTTAAAAAATTATTCTGATAATTTAGATATTGCTTCTGCAATATCTCCTTTAGTTTCTTCCAAAGCATCTTTTGCTTTTTCTTTTGAAACATTAGCAGATTCTGAAACCATATCAATGTCTTCTTGAGGGATTGATAAAACTTCTTTTGTAGTTACATTTCCTGCAACTTGAAAACTTCTGTTTCCTTGCATAACAATTTCAGTAACTGAAGGATCTATTACTTCAATAACAGAACCATCTTTAAGTTCGATAATAACTTTAGATGCATCAATTTCATTATTTTCAATACCCATTTGCTTCATTAAAGCATTCATTCTTCTTGGGTCTATACCATTCATTCCAGGAATCATTTGTTAAAACCTCTTTAAAATTAATTTATTATAATATAATATATTGTTATAAAAATTAATAAAGGTATTTATTTTATTTAAAAGAGTTAAAAAAACAAAAGTTCTTAAAACAAATATAACTATAATATATATTGTATATTTAAAATTGATAACTTATGAAACCAAATACAAAAAGAATAACCACAGTTAAAGAACTTAGTGAAGCCCTTGATTTAAATTTTTCAGAAAAAGATGAAAAATTATTAAAATATTTTTTAAAAAAGAAAATAATTCACATAGTTGATAAAAAAATAATTTATCCTGGGATAAGTGAAACTAAAAAAAAACAACATGAAATTGAAAAAAATCTATCTAAATTAGAAAAAGAACTAAATTATTGGAAAAATAATAAAAATAAAGTTGAAAGAAATAAAAAACTTGCTCCAATTACAATGTTTCTTAAAAAAAACTATTGGAGACATAAAATTAAAGAAATTACAAACAAAGAATACAAACAAGATGTTGTTGATTCAAGACTTACTGACAAAGTATTACTTGATCCTGAATACAGTAATTTATTTGAAACATTTCTTATAAATCCAGATTATAGAAAAAAACTTAAAGAAACAATTAATACATCAATTGTCTATAAAAACAATAGTATTGGTGGATATAGTGAAAAGAAAAAAGAATTTAAAATTAAAACTTCTGAAATGAAAATTGATCAATTAAGAAAACAACTTAAAGAAAGTCAGTTTAAAAAAGAAATGTATGACAAAATTATTGATATTTTAAAAAAATATTCATAAAATATCAAATATAAGCTTATTAAAAATATATATAAAGGTTATATTGTATATATTATATACATATATAATGTCTAAAAAATGAGAAAAAATGGAAAGACGAAAAATTAGTTTTCTTGGAGATTTAATAATTATCATTATAATTGTGTTTTTTGTATTCTTATTCTTAAATCAATATAATCAAAATAATGTTTTAAAAATAGAAAAAATAAATGAAAAATATAATGTTACAAGCAACATATTAGTTCCTGAAGATTCAACAGGATATATTTCTGAAATATCTTTTATTTCTCAAAAAGAAATTACAACTCCATTAATTGAATTTATAGAAGTTTCAAAACAAGTATCAGAAATTGAAAGACAGATATATAGAGCATCAGTTATAAGAGAAGAATGTATTTCAAGAGATTTAAATCTTAAAATAAATGGAATCATATTAAAAATAGAAAAATTAGAAAACGATTTTGAAAAAATAAACACAAAAGAATATAAAAAATTAAACATTGATAAATATTTAGAAAACTTAAGCGTTCTTAAAACTAAATATACAACTTATAATTTTGAACTTAAAGATGTTAAAGTTTGTTAAAAGTGAAATTTAGATGGAAATTATTGCAAAAGGTGCAGAAGCAACTATTTATAAAACAAAAATGTTTAATAAAGAAGTCTGTATAAAAGAGAGAAATTCTAAAAAATACAGACATCCTGTCTTAGATACTAAAATCTTAAAAACAAGAAATAAAGAAGAAGCTTTTTTGCTTAAAAAAATAAAAGAAATAGGACTTTTTAGCCCTTATATATATTCAGTATCAAATAATAAAATAATCATGGAATATATTAAAAATAATAAGAAACATAAAGACAAACTTGAAGAAATTGGAATTGAAATTGCAAAATTACATAATAATAACATCATCCATGGTGATTTAAACTTAATAAATATATTAACTAATAACAATAAAGTCTATTTTATTGATTTTGGACTTGGATATGTTTCTTTAAAGATAGAAGATAAGGCAACTGATCTTTTAGTTTTTAAAAAAACCCTTTTAGCCCTTAAAAAAACAGAAAAACTATGGGAAGGAATTAAAAAAGGGTATTTAAAAAAAACAAATAACAAAAATATTATAAAACATATAGAAAATATTGAAAAAAGAGGAAGATATCTTTAAACAATAATATATATAAATACATCGCAATAATAATATATATATTAATACTTTTTATAAAAATATCGCCACAATTTTTATAACAACATAAAAAAAAATTATAAATTAAAAAAAACATGATTAAGTATGGTTGAAAAAAAAGAAATTAAAAAAATGGATAAAGATCAAATCTATAAAAAAATAGAAGAATTAACAAAAAAAGGAGAGTCTAATGCAAAGATTGGACTTGAACTTAAAAAAGAAAATGTTTTAAAAACAAAAAAAGAAACAGGTAAAAGAATTGGAAAAATTCAAAAAGAATTAAACCTTAATAAAGAAATACCTGATGATTTAATGGCATTAATTAAAAGAGCTGTTACATTATTAAAACATAATGAAAAAAATAAAAAAGATACCAGAGGAAAACACGGGTATCAATTAACTGTTTCTAAAATTAACAGATTAAAAAAATATTATATTAAAGAAGGAATTTTACCAAAAGATTGGAGATATTCTGATCAAAAAGCAAAATTACTTGTAAGGTAGTTTTTAACGATTATAAAATGGTGTAATTAACATGGCTAAAGTAAAAAAGAAAACAGTAGATAATTGGAAAAAGAAAAAATGGTACAATGTAACAGCAGATCCTGTATTTGATTCAAAAGAAATTGCAAAAACAGTTGCTTTAGATAGTTCTAAATTAATTGGTAGAACTATTAAAAAATCATTAAATGATTTAACATCAAATATTAAAGATTCAGGTTATACTGTAACATTTAAAATTAATAAAGTTACAGGTACAAACGCTGAAACTAAACTTGAAGAACTAAACACTAAAGTTGCAAATTTAAAAAGAATGATAAGACGTGGAAAATCAAAAATTGAAATTATATTTTTTGTAGAAACTAAAGATAATCAAAAAATAAAATTAAAAGTAATGTGTCTTTCAGGAACTAAATTTACAACTGCAACTAGAACTGAAACAAGAAACCTAATTGTAGATTCTTTAACAGAAGATATTAAAGAAAAAACATCTAGAGAAGTTTGGACAAACATAGTTTATCAAAAATTTTCTGAAAAACTTAAGAAAAAATTAGTAAAATTAGGTTATATAAATAAAGTTTTAGTTCTTAAGGCAAAAATAATTTAATGAACTACTATGCTTTTTTTATATTTTCTAGTATTTATTTTGATCGGGATCTTCTTACATCTATTAAGAGGATACGATCTTTTTACTATTTCTTTAATTTATGCACTTTTAAGTATAATTCTTTACTTTATTAATATCTATGCAGTTGCATATGTAATTGTATTTTTCGCAATGGCAGAAGGTATAACTTTAATATTTAATAAAAAACATGAAAAAAGAAATTATTTAAACATTATTGGAAACTGTTCAGCAGCAGTAATATTTGTAATAATTGGTTTTATTTTTGATAAATTAAACATTTTAGATTATTCATTATTTATTCTTGCAAGTATAGTTTCAATAAATGCTGCTTTTTCAGACACATTTTCTTCAGAGATTGGAAAACTTTCAAACATAACTCCAAGACTTATAACTAATTTTAAAAAAGTTAAAAAAGGAGAAGATGGAGGAATTACTTTTCTTGGGATCACAGGAGCAATGATTGCATCTTTTATTTCTGTTGTTTATTTTTATATTGTAGGTTATACTTTTACATTCTTAATAGTTTTATTTATTGGTGGAATATTAGGATCTATTGTTGATAGTTATATAGGTGCAACAATTGAGAGAAAAGGTATATTTAATAATAATCAAACTAATTTTCTTGCAACTTTTATAGCTGGTACTTTATCTATTTTAATATATGTTTTAATTGTTTAATTTCAATTATACTATTTAATAAAGCTAAATATTTATATAAAGTTTGATAAATAATTAACTATATGCACCTAGATAAAAAAACAATTAATTTCATTATTTATTTTACAATAATATACACTTTATTAAGTTTTATATTTCTTAAAACAATTGCAACCCCTTTGATTAATCTATGGGAATATTTAATAAGAAGTATTTTTGGAGACTTCTTAAATTATGAACCTTTTATTTTTGTACCAATATGCAGCGGAGTAATTAGCATTTCTGTTTATATAGGAATAATAACCTCATCAAAAATAACATTAAATAAAAATAGTAAAATTAAGTGGATACTTTTGAGTGTCCTTTTGTTATGGTTAGCAAACTTTTTAAGAATACTTTTAGTTTTACTTG
>JAQVRT010000028.1 GCA_028700905.1 Candidatus Iainarchaeum sp.
AAAAGCTTTTTTACTTTCTTGGTTTTTATCTGATTTTAAAACTTCTAAAGCTATTCTTTGTGAAGAAATTTGTCCAAAATGAAGATATGGTGAAAGATTTGATTGAAAGTTTCTTGAAGGATCATTTCTTAATATTGAGTAATCATTTAATTTGTTTTCTATAAAGTCTTTTAAAACTTTTTTAGAAGCTTTTTCTCCTGATATAAAAGAGTAATTATGTTTTTTTGTAATTAATTTATTAAAATCATTTTTATAATCAATTATTTTATCTCTTTTTTTAAATTTTGGAATTTCTTTTAAATAACTTCCAAGTAAATGATTAATTTTTGGTCTTAGGGTATATGCTGCATACTCTTGTTTTTTAGATGCAATTTCAATAGGCACTATATTGTGTGAGTCTATCATAAAGAAAGGTATTTTTATTTCTTTTAAGACTTCCTCTCTCCATTTTACCTTTATTTTTAATGGATCTAGATCTGTAACTAGTGCAGATATTTTATTATTATTAATATAATTTGTTATTTCTTTGAAAGGTTCTTTTCCTTTTAAAATAATAAACTCAATTCCTAGGTTATTAAGCTTTTCTTCAACTTCTTTTAAGCCTTCAAGCATAAAGCTAAATTGTTTTTCTTGTGATTCTAGAAACTTTTCTACTAAAGTAAATATTACTTTTATATTACAGTTATGTTTTCTTGAAAGATTGTCTGCAAATAAAAGAGAGTAGTTATCATCAACTCTTTGTTCTCTTGTCATCCAGTAAATAATCTCTTGTTTTTCTTTTATTTCTTTAAATTTGTTTAAAGATTTTACTCTATCTATTATATTTTCCATAATTATTCTTTTTTTTAAGATATCTATATAAAATATTTGTAGCATATTCTTTTTAAAATAGAAAGATTGTTTTAAATATGTTAAGAGAAGAAAAACTAGTTTTTAATAATAAAGAATATATATTAAAAATATATGTTGAAAGAAGAAGATCAACATATATGTCTATTGGTAGGAACATAAATATAAGGGTTCCTAAGTTTTTTTCAGAAAAGGCAAGAGAAGAGCAAATAAATAATATGAAGTTAAAATTGATTGATTATTTAAAAAAAGATCCTAAAAAATATGCTCCAATTTCTTTAAGGAAATATGTTTCTGGGGAAACTATTGATATTTTTGATAGAAAATATGTTTTAACAATTCAAAAAGAAAACAGAAAAACTTCTCTTGCAAAAATTAAAGAGAACCAAATTATTTTAAAAATTCCAAATAATCTTTTAAATGAAGATAAAATAATTTCAAAGTTAATAGGAAAAATTCTTTCAAAAGAACTTTTGCCTTTACTTAAAGATAAAGTTAATTTTTTTAATGATCTTTATTTTAAGCAAAATATTAAATCTATTTCTTTAAAGAACAATACTTCAAAGTTTGGTTCTTGTTCTTATGATAAAAAATTAGTTTTTTCAACTTCTCTTTTGCTTGCAAGAAAAGATGTTATTGATTATGTGATTATTCATGAACTTTGTCACACTATTCATCATAATCATTCTAAGAGATTTTGGAAATTAGTTGAAAAATTTGTTCCGGATCATAAAGAAAAAAGTAAATGGCTCAGAGAAAACAGAGCCAAACTAATCATTTAGATTTTTTCTTTTTCTGAATTGGTTTTTCAGTATTGTTAATATTTTTTTCTTTTGCCATAACAATACCAAAGAAACAAAGAATTAATGTTGTAAATATTATTACCCAAGAATACTCTCTTGCAAATATTACAATTATTGCAGCAATTGCAACAGTAAATGCTCCAACAGTTCCTGCAATTTCAACTGATGTTTTTTTATCTTTCATGTTATTTCTCCTCTTTTGTTTTTTTATAAATTATAAGTACTAAAACAAATTCAAGAATTATTACAATTGGAAGTAAATTTCCAATAAACTTCATTGCCATTAATGTTGCAATAAACAATGAAACTAAACTTCCTGAAAGTAGGGCATATCTAATTATTTTATCTTTAATATTTATAATAGTTAAAGATAATGCTATAATAAAAGACAATATTATTCTTAAAAGATTTGCATTATTATTGTATTTTTCTAATGTATTATTATATTCTTTATAACAATAATCACACTCAATAGAACAGTCACTTTTGTAAATAACTGTTCCTTCTTCTGCATAACAAGTATTAACATTTTCTTGATCATATTCACATTTATCATTCATGTAGTTTTTTTGATAAACATTATTACACTCATTAATTGGTTTTTCTAAAAATAATCTTTCAAAAGTAAAAATAATGCTAATTACTAATGCAAAAATTAGTAAAAATATTACAATATTATATAATAATTTATCTGTTTTTTTATCCATAAAATATCACTCCATAAATATTAATAAAGCCATCAAAGCAATTCCTAATATTATACCTAATATTTGTATGGTTGTCTTTTTAATACTTGTTTCTTTCTTAAGTTCAGGTATTAAATCTGATGCTCCAATATAAATAAACCCACCAGCAGTAAATGCAATCATAATGCTTGAAAAAGCAGAAATATATTTACTTAGAATAATTCCTATAATTCCTCCAATAACTGCTGTTAAAGAAATTAAAAAATTAAGAATTAATGCTTTTTTTCTTGAATATCCTGCATATATCAAAACACCAAAATCTCCTATCTCTTGTGGAATTTCGTGTAATAAAACAGCAATTGTGGTTGCTATTCCTAAAGGGATTGAAACAATATAACTTGTGGCTATTATAATTCCATCTAAAAAATTATGAAATATATCTCCTATAAGGTTCATTTTTCCTAAAGGATGGATATGTTCTTTAGAAGTTGGCATATGACAGTGTCTCCAATGTATTATTTTTTCTAAAATAAAAAATACTAATATTCCTGCAATTATTGAAAAAGATATTACAAGAGGATTAAAACTTTCAAAGCTTTCTGGTATTAAGTGTATAAATGCATCTCCTAAAAGTGCACCTGCAGAAAAACTGATTAAGAATAAAAGCATTTTTGAGAGATGTTTTTTAGTTGTAAATAAAGTTAATATTCCTATTAATGATATTAGGCTTACAAGTAAGATACTGATTAAAGTATATAAATATATTTCAAGCATATTTAATTTTCCTTTTTTTAATAAGTTTATAAAAAATTAGTTTTTTCTATATATTATTGTTAAAAACTGATTATAAAGGTTTTGATTTTTAATAAAAAACCTGTATTATGTCTTAAAAAATTAATTTTATAGATAATAATATAAATGGTTTGATTTACATATACTAATATCTGTTTTAATAGTGTCATTTACAAACAATATTAAAAAAAGATTAATTTAATAGAATTATTATTTTTAAATATATTCAAACATTATGAGCTTAATTTTTTCAAGAATAAAATATCCTAAAATATTATTTTTTATAATTACAATTATAATTGGAGGAATAATATTTTATGAAAGTATAAAATCTCCTCTTTTTCATGACTTTATTTTTTCTTTAGGCTATATTGGAACTTTAATAGGTGGTTTTTTTTATGTTTTTGGTTTTACTTCCTCCCCTTCTTCTGCTTTATTATTAGTTCTTTCAAAAGAACAAAATTTCTTTTTATTTGTTTTAATTGCAGGGATCGGTAGTTTAATCAGTAATTTTTTAATGTTCAAATTTATAAGATTTTCCTTTTATGATGAACTAAATTTATTAAAAAAAGAACGGTTTATAATGGATATAGATGAAAAATTTAAAAAAAGATTTAAAAAAAATCATCACAAAATATATGTGTATATTTCTAGTATATTTATTGCATCTCCATTACCAACAGAGATAGGGGTAACTATGATGGCCAGCAATGAAGATTTATCTTTAAAATCATTTTTAAAAATTGTATTAATTTTACATGTTTGTGCTATAGTTATATTATTTATTATTGGGAATTTAATTTAATTATTATTAACAACTCTATTTTTAATAAAATGATTATTTGTTTTATAGAAAATAATTTAACTATTAAAGTTTTTTTTTTAATAAGTTTTTTTAATAAGTTAGATAAAGACTTTAGTGTAGTTTTTTTATTATTTTTAAGAGAATAAAAGTAAACAATTATTTTTAAACTTAACTGTACTTAATAGATATATAGTTTGGAGGTATTGATATGAACAACAATTTTTATACAAATAATTTATTCAAAGATAATAAAGTTTACTCTAAACCCTGTTACGTCTATTTTTAATTTAATAGGAAATACTCCTATATTAAATATATCTACTTATAATAAAATCAATCTTTTTGCAAAATTAGAAGGATATAATATAGGTGGGTCTATAAAAGATAGGATTGCATTAAATATTATAAATCTGGCAGAAGAGAATGGTTCTTTAAATAAAAATAAAATTATTTTAGAATCAAGTTCTGAAAATACTGCTATTGGGCTTTCAATGGTTGCTGCTGTAAAAGGTTATAAAATATATGTAGTCTTAAGTGAAGATGTAAGTTTTGAGCGAAAAAAAATATTATCTCTTTTAGGTGCAAAATTAATCTTTAGCCCAAAAGAAGAAGGTAGTGATGGGGCAATAAGATTATTAAAAAAGATATCTGCTAAAAATCCTGATAAATATTTTTTACCAGATCAATATTCAAATCCAGTAAATGTATTTACTCATTATTATCAGACATCTAAAGAAATAATTCATCAATTGCCAGAAATAACTCATTTGTTTGTTGGTCTTGGAACTTCAGGTACTGCTGTTGGTTTATCTAAATCCTTAAAAGAATGCAATCCTAAAATAAAAATAATAGCTGTAGAACCAGAAAGAAACCATAAAATATTTGGTTTAAAAAATATGTCTGAATCAATGGTTCCTAAAATATATACTACAGAATATTTTGATAAAATAGAAACAGCTTATACAAAAGAAACTTATTCTGCAACTAAAGAGCTTATTAAAAATAAAGGTTTACTTGTGGGTATAAGTTCTGGAGCAGTTTATTCTGTTGTAAAAAGATATATTGAAAAAAAAGAAGAAGGTAATTACCTTATGATTTTTCCAGATAGGTTTGAGAGATATTCTAGTATCTCTTTTTAAAAAGAAAAAAGCCTCTAGAGGGATTTGAACCCTCGACCTACAGTTTACAAGACTGCCGCTCTAGCCACTGAGCTATAGAGGCTTTATATGTTAATCTAGTTTTTAAAAAAATAGACTATTTATATAAATAATATATATACTATAACTTTAAAAACATAATCTTTTTTAGAAATTAATAAACTATAATGCTGCCTTTAATTTCCCAATTACATCATAGTTTAAAATAACATAAATAATAAATGCAAGTAAAATAACAATTGCAATAAGACCAATGAAATCTCCAATTTTCATTTTCTTTTTTGCCTTTTCAACTTTTAAAACTTCTTTTTTAATTTCTTTTACTGGTTCTTTTATTTCTTCTTTTTTATTTTCTTTGACTACTTCTTTTTTAGTAGGTGTTTCTTGTTTAGTTTCTTCAAGTCTTTCATTATTATCAAAGAATTTTTTTCCTTGGATTTTTTCATATTTATCTATATAGTTAAAACTACTATATCCATGGATTTCATTATAATGTGTTAAATTTTCTTTAATCTCTTCAATATTATAATTATTTAAAAGTAAAATATCTATTATCTCAATATCTGATAATCTTTTATTTTTTAAATCATTAATTATTTCAATTAATTTTTCATTAATCATATTCTTTTACCAATTTGTAATTATTCAAATATATTTACTATAGTAATAATTATAAAGTTATCTTAAAAGTTATTTCTTAAAGCTTCAACAACATTCATTCTTGAAGCTTTTCTTGAAGGCAAAAGACCAGATATTAAACCAACAACTATTGATACAATTAAAGCAAGTGCTATAATTTGCCAACCTATAACTATTTTTAGAGTTAAAAAACCTTGACTTGTTGCATAAAACTCAACAGCTTTTGCAATTCCTACACCAACCCCTAACCCTATAAGTCCTCCAAATAAAGAAAGAATAACAGATTCAATTGTAAATATAAAATAAATATCTTCTCTTTTTGCACCTAATGATTTTAAAATACCAATTTCTTTTGTTCTTTCAATAACAGATGTGTATATTGAGTTCATGATTCCAATACTTCCAACAACAACTGAAATTAAACCAATAGATACTAAAATTACTTTTAATAATCCAAGCACTGATTCAATAATTGAAAGTACTTGTTTTGCAGTAATTATATAAAATTTATCTTTACCATGTTCTTTTTCAAGTCTTTTTTCAATTTCTTCTTGTACTTCTAAAGGATCATATTCTTCTTTTACATTTGCATATATTTGATCTATAGTATCTACAATTTCAAATATTTCTTTTCCTTTATTTAAAGTAATGTATACTTGAGAATCGTCTGCAAGATTTCCAACAGGTTCTAAAATTCCAATGACTTTAAAATCTTTATCTTGTATTTTTATTTTTTGTCCAATTTTTATTGGGTCTTTAAAAAGATTATCTGCAAAATAAGGTCCAATAACCACTTCATAGGCATCTCTACCTTGTAATGATTTACCTTCTCTTAAATCAATATCCATAATTTCAAAAGTTTTATCTGCAAGCTTTGGATCCAGCATTATTGCAAATTGAAATATTTCTTCATTTTTATATTCTATTTTTGCAGTTCTAAAAGAAAAACCTATAGCATAATCAATTTCTCCAATCCGTTCAATTATTTTAAGATCATTTTCTGTGATTTTTATATCTTCTGTAACTCTACTAATACTTTGATTAGGTCCTCCTTGAAAGCTTATAGGAAAAATAAAAACTGTATTTATTCCCATTGTCATAAAAACGTCTTCAACATAATTAAATAAACCATCGCTTATTAAAAAAAGAGAAACAATAGTTGCAATTCCAATTACTACAGCTATAATTGTTAATATTGATCTTAATCTTCTTCTGAAGATATTTTTAATTGTTAAATCTAACAAATGTTTATATTTTTCAAAACTCATGATTTTTCTAAATTTATTTTTAAAAATAAAGAATAAGAAGAAAAATTATTTTCTTCTCTTAAAAGTTTCTTTTAAAACATTTAATGCAGGTTTGATTAATATTCTTATAAGCCATTTAATAAGAAGTATTAATATTGCAAGACCTACAATAAATAACAAAATACTAAAAATAGACATTATTACTTTATTTGCACCTTGTCCATTTGCAAGAGGTATAACTTCAACTGTTATTTCTTGAGTTATTTTTTCTTCTTTAAGATTACTATCTTTATAGAATAAATCAATTATTAATTTTGTTTCTTTTTCTTTAATATCTGTTGTGTTAATTGTAAGCTCTATAGTATCATAGTTATTTTTTTCAATTGATCCTATAAACTCTTGAGTTGGTCTTATACCTTCTCCATTAACTGTAATGTATGAAACTTCAGTATCTACATTTCCAATATTATATATTTCAACAGATATTTTTTCTTCACTATTTTCTTTTATTTTAAAGTTAGTTCCTATATCTAAAACATTAAGTATCATTTTTGGTTGATCTTCTAACTTTAGACCAATATTTCTTGTGATTGTATATTCTCTATCCACATCAGAATAACTAATAGTTAATGGAAGACTATAACTTATGTTTTCTGCATTTTTAGAAATATTTATTTTAAATGAAACTTCTGTTTCTTCTTCTGTATTTATTTTTTCAATATACTGTGTTTTAAGATCAATTACCTTTATGCTGTTATCTTCAGAATCATTTAATGTTAAGAAAATATCTTTTGCATTTTTTTGACCTAAATTTTTTAAATTAAGTGTAACTGTTCCATCAGCACCTATCTTTGCATTATTAAAAGAAGAATCAATAAGTTCAATTATTGCACTTTTTCCTTTAACATCAATTATATATTTTTTGATATTATATATATTTGATCCTTCTCTTTTATATCTAAATTCAAGATCATAAGTTCCAGTTAAAACATCAGTGTTTGTTTTTAATTTATATTTTATAATTTTTGATTGAAAAGGTTCTAGTTTATTTACTATTCCTTCATTTTCAGAAATTAGAATAAATGGATATTCTGTTTCTAAAAAATATTCTATATTTTCTGCAGCAATATTACTTTTATTTGTAAGTTGGATCCATATTTCAAAATCTTCACCTGAAATTACTGGTGTTGGATTGTAATTATAGGTATCTGCATTTAAGTTAATTATATCATAATTTACTTCATTTGCTGTAATTGGTATTGCAAGTAACATAATTGCAACTAAGATAAGCATTATTTTTTTTAAATTCATTTTTTTCACCTTAATCTTGTTATTTCTAAATATTTTTCTTCATTTGTATTAATTTTATTTACTGTAAATTTATAATCTGTTTTATTTTGCAGATTATATATTTCTACAAATTTAAATTTTCCTAATTAAATGTATGTTTTTTAATTTTTATTCCTCTCTTAAAGAATCAATTGCTTGTTGTTTTGATGCTTGGTATGCTGGAAGAAAACCTGCAATTAATCCAAGGATAAAAGAAAACCCTAGTGCTATTAAAATAATTGTTATATCAAATGATAAATTTATTTCTGTACCTGTAAATTGTCCTATAATATTTACTATAAAAGCAATTAAAAATCCACCGATAGTTCCTATTATTCCACCAATAAGTCCTATTATTCCAGCTTCAATTAAAAAGATTCCTAAAATATCTTCTCTTCTTGCACCAATAGCTTTCATAACTCCAATTTCTCTTCTTCTTTCAAGAACAGAAGTATACATTGAGTTTAAGATTCCAATTCCTCCAACAAGTAAAGAAATAGTTGCAATTCCTACAACAACAATTGAAACTGCTTCTAAAGTTTGTGCTCTATTTTCTGCTTCTTTAACTGGTGTTGTTACAACAAAATCTTCTTGATCTCTAAATTTTTCAAGACTTTCTTCTATTTTTTCTCCAGTCTTTTCAATATCTGAAGTTTCTTTTGCAAATGCATATATTTCATCAACTTCTTTTTCTCCTGCATTTGAAATTTCTCTTAAATTTTCAAGAGACATATATATTTTTCTATCGTTATTTACATTTCCAGTATCATCTAATATTCCAACTACTTTATAATTATTATTTGAAATTTCAATAGAATCTCCAAGTTTTATAATTTTTCCAAAATATTCATCACTTGCAAAAAGATCATAACCAATAATAATTTCATTAGATTTATCTGAATCAATATATTTCCCTCTTAACAATTCTTTTCCTTCTTGGGTTAATATTTTTTCATAGTTGTCCACTTGATATCCTGTAACACTTAATTGTCTTTCTTCTTTTGAAAATTTAGATATTGTTTGTGAA
>JAQVRT010000029.1 GCA_028700905.1 Candidatus Iainarchaeum sp.
TATTAAGAATTCTTTAGAAGATGCTATTAATTTTGGACATAGTATTAATGAAAAAATATATATTATTGGGGGAGCATCCATCTACAAACAATCTATTGAAATTGCAACAAAGTTAGAGATTACAAGAATTGATCAGGAATATTTGGGAGATACTTTTTTTCCTGAAATTGATTTAGATGTTTGGAAGATTATTAAAGAAGAAAAACATCAAGGTTATTCTTTTTTAACATATATTAGAAAGTGAAATAAATATGACAATTGCATTAGTTGATAAAAATATTAAAGAACTTATAAGTAAAAATTTATTAAAATCAGAATTTAATTTAAATAAATTTATACAACCAGCAAGTCTAGATATACCTATAGGTTCAAAAGCATACTTGATTAATGAAAAATTTATACCTTTCAAAAAAAATATTGAAAAAATAATTAAAGAAAATAATGTTAAAGAAATAGATATTACAAAAGGAGAAATCCTTTATAAAAATCAAACATATTTAATACCTACAATTGAAATAAACCTTAATGATGATTATTATATAAAAATAAGTCCTAAAAGTTCTATTGGAAGAATTGATTTGTTTGTAAGAGGAATAATTGATAATATTGGATATTATGATTATATACCTTCAAAAACTAAAGGGAGATTATGGCTTGAAATTACACCTCAATCTTTTAATGTTAAGGTAAAGAAAGGAATTAGCTTAACACAACTTATGGTTCTTAAAAATAAAGAAAGTAAAGTAATTGATCTGAAAAATGAAAAACTTTTATTTAATGATAAGAAAAAAAATATTAGAAATAATCTTTATGAAAAAAATAAAATAGTACTCTCATTAAACTTAAACAAAAATGAAATATTTGGATATGAAGCAAGATACACAAACCAAATAATTGATTTAACTTCTAAAGAAAAAGTTGATTATAAAAAATTTTTTAAAAAAATTGAAATTAAAGATAATAAATATACTCTTGAAAAAGATAAATTTTATATTCTTTCAACAAAAGAAAGAATATCTGTTCCTTTAAAATATTCTGCAGAAATGATTCCATCAAACCATATGATTGGAGAACTTAGAGCACATTATGCTGGTTTTTTTGATCCTGGATGGGGATTTGGACAAAAAGGAGAAATAAAAGGTGCTAAAGGAACATTAGAAATTAGAACTCATGAAAATATTACTGTTTATGATTCTCAACCAATCTGTTTAATAGAATATTTTGAAAATATTCAAGAACCTGAAAAACCATATGGTTTTTCTGGAAATAATTATCAAGGACAAAACAAACCTAAATTAGCTAAATATTTTAAAGAGTAGTTTTATTTATGGATGTTATAAAAATTAAAAAAGAAATAGACTCTTTTTATGATTCAGAAAAAAGTCTTAACTCTCAAAGATTCTTTAAAACTGGTAAAGGAGAATATGGGGAAGGAGATGTCTTTCTTGGGTTATCTGTTCCTTTACAAAGAAGTATTGCTAAAAAATACTTTAAAGAAATTAATATCAAAGACTTGGATACACTTATTAAATCAAAAATACATGAACATAGACAAGTAGCTCTTTTTTTAATGGTTTATAGGTATGAAATTGAAGATAAGAAAGGAAGGGATGAGATTTATAACTATTATGTTAAGAATATAGATAGGGTTAACAACTGGGACTTAGTTGACTCTTCTGCTCCAAACATTATAGGGCAATATTTATATGAAAATCCTTCTAAAAGAGAAGTTCTATACAAATGGGTAAAATCAGAGAAGTTGTTTGTTAGAAGGATTGCTATTATCTCTACTTTTTATTTTATTAAAAAGAACTATTTCTTGGACAGTCTAAAACTTTCTAAATTACTTTTAAAAGATAAAGAAGATCTAATCCATAAGGCTGTTGGTTGGATGCTAAGAGAGATTGGAAAAAGAGATTTAAAAGAAGAGACTAATTTTTTAGATAAATATTTTAAGGAAATGCCAAGAACCATGCTTAGATATTCTATTGAAAAGTTTGAAGAAAAAGAAAGATTAAAATATCTTAAAGGTTAAATTCTTGAAGATATCCAGAATGTTAGAAAGCCTAAGAAAGCAAAAAGAAAATAAAAAGGGCTTAATAAAAATAATGGTGCTGACAGGTAAAGTCCAGTGGTTAAAGACTTATAAATTGAAGGACTTGTTGTTAAAAATACTAAAATAAATATACTTCCTATAATTATTAAAGGTATTAAAAGAAGCTTTGTTGTAATAAAAACTATAATAGCTGCTATAAATAATAAAATAGAGATGTTTTTTTGGTTTTTATTAATCATATTATTTTCATTTGAAATATCTGGTAAAAATAAAAAAATTAAAAAAATACCTACAACTATAACTAGAGGTATACTTGAAAGCTTTGTAAAATCTACAAGTAGAACGTACATTAAATAAAATATTAATAATCCTAAAAGAATTCTTACTTCTTGCTTCATTTTTTATCTAAACCTATATTGTTTATAACTAAATATAGTTAAAAAATGTTTAAAAAGCTTACTTTTTATTAAATTTACGTAAATTTCTTTTAGTTTTAAATAAAAGTCTTGGTATAGTTTTTTTTGGTTTTCTAGAACTAATTATTTCTTTAATTTCTGGAAGATATTCTTTAGGAACATTTTTAAAATCAATTTTAGATATTGGGATATTATTATCTAAATATCTTTTTAAATAATTCTCAAAAGCATATCTCTTATACACTTTTTCATTAGCTGTAGTATACTTTGGAGGAATTTCAAAAACATAATTTATTTTTTTAACTTCTGAATATTTTTTTAAAAAAATTAATAATCTTGACATCCAATCTTGGTTTAACCTTGATGAAAGAGTACTTAATTCACTACCTTTTCCTTTTACACCTTGCATATATTTTAATCTTAAATTTAAATTATTCTTCTCATAAGTAAAAATAAAATTAAAATTACCTACAATTTCATTTTTATAATACATATCATATTGAGTACCATTAAAAAAATTATGAGGAGAATTATAACTTGAAACTTTAATTTTAAAATCTTTTCTAAAAGTTAATTCCTTGAAATTTTCTCTAAAATTTAAATTATAGTCAGTAGATTTAATTATATTTTTAAAAGAAAGAGATTTGGGTAGATTAATCATTATTTTTAATGCTTTTTCAAGTTTTAAAGGATCTTTATATTTATCTAAAATAAATTTTGTTTGTGCTTTATTAAATTTATTAAAAGGCTCTACAGCATATAGTTTAAAATATTCATAAATACCTTGTTTTTCAGATATGTTTGTTGGAAGATCATTTAAAAATAATTCTAAGTTTAATGACATAAATATTTTTAGTATTATAAGTTTAAAAAAGTTTCTGTAAATAGATTATTTAGATATATGGTTAAAAAAATTACTCCTATAGCAAGAAAAATTGAATCTTCTAGTGTTAGGTTTAAAGGTTATGAAAACATTGCAGAAGAAAGAGCTAAACATCAAATTAAACTTATTTTAAATGAAATTAGTAAAAGACCTGAAAAAAAATTTGAATTTAAAGTACTTAGTGAAAATCATTTTGTTGAAAGACTTTATTTTGATAAGAATTCTACAAGGCTTGGAGAAGGAAGAGTTGGAACTATTTATAATGGTTTTCTAAAGTTAAAGGGAAGTACACAAAAGAAAAGAGTTGCTATTAAGTTTTTTAAATTAGATTTTGATGATCATACTGCTCACATATATAAAAGTATTTTAAAAAAACTTGAAACAATTAAGTATCCTTCAGGAAAATCTGTTTTTCCTAAAATGGGTCTTCTAAAAATTAAGATTTTAGACAACTATAAGCCTATATGGGTAGGTGTTTCTTCTGGATTTATTAAAAAAGTAGGTCCTACAAATATTTCTAAGTTTAAGAGAAATAATGCTTTTAATTATTCTCCAGAAGTTATAAAAGAAATTGAGTATATTTATAGAAAAGTAATTGATTTAGGTTATAGCCCTTATGATTTAGTTGCCCAATTAAAAAATAAGGGAGAAGTAGTCCCTATCGATGTGGATATGATTGTTACAGAATATATGAAAAGAGATAATAGGCTTATTACTAAAAAAGAAGATAAATTAAATGAAATTTTAGTTTCTTTTGGAAAAGTGTCAAATAGAATGGGGCAAGGATCACCAGTAGCTTCAGACAAGATATTTATTGAGCTTTGCGAAAATCTTAAAAAAAATAAAAAAGAATGGGTAAAAGAAATCCAAAAAGCTATTTCTAATTCACATAAATATTCAAATATTGATGTTTAAAAAAAAAATTAAAAAAAAATATCATCTATTTTTAAAAGATTATTTTTAAGTATAATAAAGAAATAATTTTTTTATATTTGAAATATATCTTGGACAAAAAAATCTAATTAAGAATTTAAATATTATATTATTTAAATATATAATTATTTAAATATATAATTATTTAAATAATCATATAAATAATAAATAGATTTAAAAACCTTTTTATAGTAATTATAGTTATTAAAAATCACTTTCGGCATAATAAAAATAAGGTGGAAAATATGGGTGTAATAACAATATCTTTAGACAACGAATCTGAAAAATTACTTAGAGATTCTGCAAAAATACACTATGGAAATAGAAAAGATGCTATAAGTAAAACAATTATTAAAGCTTTAAATAATTTAGAGAATAGCAGAGATGATCTTAAGAAAAATCTAATTAATAAATTAAAAAATAATAATAAAAAATTAAATAAAAATCAAATAAAAAATAGAGATAATTATTATAAATAAAGGAGAATAATATGATTGAAAAAACATTATTAGATACTAATATCTTATTAAATGCATATTTTTTAGTAAATAATAAAAACAAAGAAAAAGCAATAGAGATTATAGATAAATTTGCTAACACTAAAGAATGCTACATAAGTTTACAAACAATAATAGAATTCACAAATATTTCTATAAATAAGTTAAAGATTTCTAAAAAAGATCTAGAAACACACATAAATGAAATAAAAACATTATTTAATATTGTAGAATATAATAAAAATAGCCTTCTTGAAGCAATAAACTTAAGTTTTAATAAAAAAATATCTTTTTTTGATGCCTTACAAGCTCAAACTATGATAGAAAACAATATTAAAATAATATATACTGAAGATTACAAAACTTTTAAAAAAATAAAAGAAATAAAGGCAATTAATCCTTTTAAATAAAATTTAAACGAAGTAATTTCAAAAGTAATTAAAAATATTTTTAAAGAACTTTAATTTGGTTATGTATATTAAATAAACTAAAACATAACAAAATTAATTTTGTTTTTTTTATTAAGTCAAAGAAAATAAATTTATTGACAATCATAAAAATACTACATATGTTGGACAGAAAAATATCTTTAAAATTTAATTATAAAAAACTAAACTAGATCTTAAAAAAAAAATTAAAATTAATTATAAAATAAAATTATTTCCTCAAAAAGACCATCATAAAAACCAAAAAAACAACTTTTTTGCAAATATTTTTTTCTAACACTTATAAAGCCTTAAAAACAGGGGATTTAGAGGTCAAATACCCTACCCTATTTAGAACATATTTTTTAGTACATTTTTCCCTTAAATCAAATCCCTTAAAAAGGTTAAAAAAAGCATAAAAAACACCTCTTTTTTAGGCTATTTTTCGGCATAAGAGATATTATGCCGACCGAAGAATATCTGAGAAAATTTAATTTTTTGACACTTTCTAGAAAACAATATTTTTTCAAACCATATTGTTATGTATAGTAAATTAAATTATAAAAAATAATAATTGTAAAAAAACATTTCTTATCATCATCTCTCACAAAAATAATTTCTTATAAAATAATTTACTGCCCTATGACATAACAATTTTAAAATTTTAACCATCTCTTTAACTATACATAACTAACTTACTTTTTAATACACATTAAATTTGCCGAAACAAATAATTTAAAATGTTATGTAGTTTAAAGTTCATTTATCCTAACTCTTAATTACCTCCTTTTTTAAATTATAATAATATAATGTAAAGACAAAAATATATCTGTTTTCAAGGAGAGGCTACCTGGCCGAGAAAAATTAAAAATAATAAAAATAAAGATAATTATAAATACAATACAGACCTATATTATATAAAAAAATAAAAATTTTTGATAATTTATGAAACTAATAATAACAAGACATGGAGAAACAATAGAAAATACAAAAGGAATAATGCAAGGCCATCTTCCAGGAAAACTTACAGAAAAAGGAAAAGAACAAGCCAGAAAAATAGCAGATACACTTAAAAATGAAAAAATAGATGTTTTTTTTTCAAGTGATCTTAAAAGAGCAAAAGATACTATTAAAGAAATATACAAATATCATAAATCTAAACCTTTAATATACACAGAAGAATTAAGAGAAAAAGATTTAGGAGAACTTACAGGAAAAACTAAAAAAGAATTTAATTGGTCACTAAAAAGTTATTATTTTGTTATATATGAAAATAAAAAAGGAGAGAAAAATAAAGATTTTTTAAAAAGAGTAAAAAATTTTATTGACTACCTTTATAAAAATTACAAAGATAAAACAATATTAATTACTTGCCACAATGGTATAGGAAGAGCAATTATAGCCTACATTACTAATAAAGAATATAATAATGATATTTCAAGTTTTAATAATAATTTTGTATACTTATTTGAAATAATTAAAAAAAATAAGAAATATAATTATACAAAAAAAAGAAAAATAATAAAATAAATGTCCTAAAAATAAAACATTTATTTATAAAGTCTTTTAATAGAATATGCAATAAAGAATAATAATGTAGCATATAAAAGAAGAGAAATTACAATCAAATAGTGTACGTAAAAACTAGCATATATCAATATAGCATATAAAAAACTAAATATAAAAAAACTAAACCATTTTTTAGAATGATCAACTTTCTTTCTTTTACCTTTATTCCTTAATAAATTAGATTCTTCAAGATATGTTGAACCTAAAAATATTAAAACCGCATAAGCTATTATAAATAAAGCATAAATTATTGTAATATCCATAATAATCATTTATATTGTTATTCAATTTATTTATAAACCTTTCTTTTTTATTTATTTAACAATTCTTTATAACCAAACCTTGGATCAATAAGTAAATTTCTAATTTCATCAGAATCTTTAATATTTCTATCAACCATACTTTTTAATATTTTTATTCTATTATCAATTACAATTTGAAGTTCTATTTTAGAAATATTAATATAATTACATAACTTTTCTAAAAATTGAGAACTCATAAAATTAACTGAAGAACTAAATTCCATATTATCATTTGAGTAAATATGATTTAATGTAATATTTCCAAGTCTACTAATTTCAGAAATTTGAGAAACATATCTATACATCTTATTTCCAATATATTTTTTATCAAAAGTAATTATTATGTCTAATAATTTAATATAACTTTCTTCTATATTCATCGGTTCTGATAAAAGTTTATTAATTAAATCTCCACTATTATTTGCATGAATAGTAGATATACAACCTTGATGCCCTGTATCCATTGCCATAAATAAAGCTTTAGCTTCTTTTCCTCTAGTCTCACCTATAACAATTCTATCTGGCCTCATTCTTAAGATATTTAAAGTTATATTATAAAGACTATCTGGATCAGAAATATCACTTACAAGACTTACAGAATTATCAAAAATAGTTGTATTTATTTCTTTAGTATCTTCAACACAAATAACTCTTTCTTTTGGATGTACAAAATTAAGTAAAATATTTAATAAAGTTGTTTTACCAGTGCTTGTTCCACCACAAATAAAAAGATTTGCTGGTTTTAAGTTAAATCCTTCAATTACAGTCCATAGATATGCTGCAACTTCATAATTAAAAGTATTATTATTAATTAAATCAATTATTGTTAATGGTTTACTTAAAAATTTTCTAATAGTTATAACATTAAATCTTGCAATCTCTTTTGAAACTATATTAATCCTTGAATTATCTGGTAGTACACCATCAATAAATTTTCTTTTATTAAAGTCACCATTAATTGTTTTCTTTATATATTCCAAGAAAACATTAAAACTTCTTCTATCAAAAACAATGTTTGTTTTATAATAAATATTTTTTCTTGAAATTACAAATACTTTATTATAATCATTAACCATTATTTCTTCATAATCATCACTTTTCATGATCGGTGCTAACTCTTTATAGCCTATCAAATAATCAATTAAATATTCAGTAAAATTTGATTCTAAATATTTTTTAAAAAAGTTTTTAGTTTCTACAATAACTTCATTAATTGCTATAATACTAAAATCTAAATTTTTAATTTCATTTAATACTTTTTCTTTATCTTCATCTGTAAGACCTTTAATAAAATAATTTTCAAAATCAGATATTTCTACAGTATGCAACATTATTTTATAAATAATTTCATTGTATTCTTTATTTTCATAATCAAATTCAATTTCATTCATTAAAAAGACCTTCATTATATTTTAATATTTAATATATAAGATAGATAATTATATAAACTCTTTTCTTATTTTAAAATAAATTAATATAAATATTAAATAATTATGTTTAAAAACTTAATTAATTATTAAATAATTATGGAAATAAAGCTTATTGATGTAAAAAAAGAAATTGAAAATTTACCTTCAGATATATTTGGTATTAATGAGAAAATTAAAGTTAAGAACATCAAATTTCTTAAAACTAATAGAAAAAACCTAAACATTTATTTTAAAATAAATAAAAAAGAATTTATTTTTAGAATAAATATTAAAGGACTAAATAATAATTCTTATAAAAAATCAAAAAAAGAGTATAATAAATTAAAAATTGTTGAAAAATATAATTTATCAGATACAAAAAAAATCTATTTTTCAAAAAAAGGTAAATTTTGTCCTTATTCATATATAATTATCACATATATTAAAGGAAAAAATATAGTTTTAAATAAAAAAAATATTCCTATTATTGCAAAAAAATTAGCAAAATCAAATAATGTAAAATTATCATTTTTAGAAAAAATAAAAATTGATAAACAAAATTATAATA
>JAQVRT010000030.1 GCA_028700905.1 Candidatus Iainarchaeum sp.
GATTTCAAAAATTTATAAAAAAATTAGAAAAAATATTGAAGTAAATAAACCAAATGGAATAAATACAGATAATTACTTAACACATGGAGATTTAAATTCAAAAAATATTATTGAAAATAATAAAAAAATTAATTTTATTGATTGGGAATATTTGAAAGTAGGTAATCCTATACTTGATATAGCAAAATTATCTCACTCTAATAAATTTAAAACATATGAAAAATTATTTCTTAAAGAATATATAAAAAATTTTAAACAAATAAAAAATATATCTAAAAAATATTTCTTTTTTAAAGATTTACAAGTATATTTTTGGCTTGTTACAAGTTCAGAATATTATTTTCATCTAATCTTTGAAGAAACTAAATATAATTTATATGATAGAAAGAAAATAATTAAAGATATTTTAAAAAATTATAAATATCTTTATGATAAAGGATATACTGATAAAAAAATAGAACATTTTAGAAAGATATTAAAAATCTAAATCTTCTTTACTAAATATAAAAATATCATCTATTTTTTCTTTTAAAACTAAGGAGATCTTTTTTGCAAGCTTTAAAGAAGGATTATAAGATCCTTTCTCAATAAAGACAATTGTTTCTCTTCTAACCCCTACCTTTAAAGCAAGGTCTTCTTGTGTTAAATTATATTTTTGTCTTAATTCTTTAATTATTGTTTTCAACTATACATCACCTTTTTTCCAGAACCATTGTTGATAGAATATCATTGTAAAGATCATTACAACATATAATATACTTATAACACCCTCTACTGTTAAAATAATTAATTTAAAATAATCTATCCAAAAAATAATAAAAAGAGCTATTAAAGTATAAAACCAACTATATGCTGCCGCCCTATCTGCAATTTTTCTTGTAAGCTCATCTTTTGCAGGACCATTTTTATATTTAATCATTCTAACATAACTTACTATTATTAATACTAAACCAACAGATATTAACACACTTGAAAAACTTTCAGTTAATACATTTAAAGCAGTTAAAAGAATACCTAATAATAAAATAATAACACCAAATATTAAAGAAATTTTAAATTTTTTTGAATAATTTTTATTTTTCATAATTTTTCCTCCAATTGTACTTGTTAGATATATATAACACCGAAATGTTTTTAAATATGTTAGATATATATCACATGTTAAAAAATTATTAAAAAATTAAAATTACATTCTTACATAAAGAAGATTTCCACTCTCATATTTTTTAAGTCCCTTATAAAAAACATAGATAGCAAGTAAAAATAAAGCTATTGAGAATAAGAAAAGTAAAATAAACCAAGTTACGTCAAAAGAATGCAATAACTGAACAGGAACAGCGGTTATAAAACCTGCTGGAAGAATAAATAAAGTTATAAATTTTGTAGCTCCTGTAAAGATTGAACCAGGGTAAAGAGATATAGATATAAGTGATTCATAAAGAGTTGAACCAAAGCTCTCTGATGACTGAAGATAAAAAGATAAACTACCTACAAGTATACCAAAACCAATTAATATTAATACACCAGGAATTATCATTAATAGTATTAAAGGAACCTTTGTAACTGAAACCATAAATAAAAGTAATAAAATTCCAAATAAAAGATCTCCTAAATCAAACCAACTATTCTTAGATATTAATATATGTGTTAAATCTTTTTTTGGAAGTGTTAAATAAAAATCTAATTTACCTTTAACAACAAGTTCTGCAATTTCTTTATGATTTCCAAAAAAATAACCTGCAATACCAAAAGAAATTGTTGCAAAAACATAAATGTATATTAGATCTTGAAAAACCCAACCGTTGATATCTCCAAGCTTATAATATATAAGATACCAAAAAAATAACCAAATAACATCATTTAAAAACATGAAAAAAGTGGATAGCAAAAAGTTTGCCCTGTATTCTATGGCTGACTTTAAGAAAATCTTTTGATATTCTACAAATAATTTAAAATTTGAAATGATTTCTTTAACCGCCATTAACACTCACTTTTTTAATTATATATTTATATAAGAAAAATAAAATTATTATAAAGAAACCTATCCATAGAAGCTGAACAATAAAAATTTCTAAAAAAGTTTTAAAACTAAAAATTAAAACTAATTTTGAAGGATGATATGCAGAATAACTAAAAGGTAAGAATGCTGCAATTTTTTCAACTAAAGGAGGATAAACTTCTAAAGGAACAATCATTCCACCAAAAATAAAAGTAAATTTTGAATAAATATAATTTAAAGAACTAGAATCTTCAATCCAAAAAGCAAAAAGGCTTATAACAGATGCAATAACTAAATTAAGCAGCATAGCAAGTAAAGCTACAATTAATAAAAAAGGAACTGATACTAAAGATATTTTAATTCCTCCAACCATAAGATAAGCTACAATTCCTCCAAAAAAAAGTACTAACATAAAATTTATTAATCCTTTTCCAAAAGAGACAAATATTTTGTAAACTATATAGTTGTATGGCTTTGTTAAATAATTTGCAATCTCTCCACTCTTAATATCATCTCCAACTTCTTTTACAAATCTTCCAATAGATGTAACTAAAGCTTCTCCAAAAACTAAATACCACACCATCATAGAAAGAGTAAACCCAGGTATTACTTCTCCTTTTGATGCAAAAACAACAGTCCAAAGATTTGCAAAAACAAATATAATTAAAGCTATAAATATAACTTTTCCAAATATTATGTCCCAGATATATGTCAAACTTTCTTTTATATTAATAAAAGAAATAGACAAATATTTATTTAATTGAGAATTCATCTTTGATCTCTGTATATCTCTTCAATAACATCTTCAATAGGCATCTCATTTATACCTATATCTGTTATCTTATATTTAGTAAATAAAAAATCAATAACTTTATTTAAAGGAAATTTTTTAGTATTAATTTCAAATTCAATATAGTATTTTGATTTTTTAATAACTATTAAATCTTTAAAATCTTTTAAATCTATTTTATCTTCAGTTGTAATCTTTAATAACTTTTTTGAAAGATATTTTTGTTTAATATTTTTAAAATCACCATCATAAACAATCTGACCATGATTAATGATTACAAGCCTTGTTGATATATTCTCAATATCCCCTATATCATGGCTGGTTAAGATAATTGTTGTTTTTTCTTTTTCATTTATCTTTTTAATCAATTCTCTCATTGTCTTTTTAACAATAATGTCCATACCAATAGTTGGTTCATCTAAAAATAAAATCTTAGGATTATGAAGTAAAGCTAAAACAAACTCACATCTCATCCTCTGACCTAAAGATAATTTTCTTACAGGCTGATTTATAATGTCAGATATTTCAAAAAGATTTATTAAATTTTTAAGTCTTTCTTGATATATTTTTTTATCTAAATCATATATCTTTGCAAAAAGATTAAAACTATCTATTGGAGGAAGATGAAACCATAACTGTGGTTTCTGTCCAAAAATAGTTCCAATATCATAAGAAAGTTCTTTTCTTTTTTTTGAAGGATCTTTACCTAAAATCTTTATTTTTCCAGAATCAGGAAAAAGAATACCTGAAAGCATCTTTAAAGTAGTTGACTTTCCAGCACCATTAGGTCCAATAAATGATACAAGTTCTCCTTCTTTAATATCTAAATAAATATTATCAACAGCTTTTATATATTTATAATCTGGAGAAAAAATATTTTTAAAAATACCACTCATGCCAGGTTTTGTAACTTTTGTTTTAAATGTTTTTTTTAGCCCTTTAATAGAAATTATTTTTTTTTCTTCTTTTTTCATAATTAATCAAAATAAAATATAAGTATTTTTAAAAAATATATTAAATAAATGTGTTTTTAAACGTATTCTTTAAATATATATGTGTTATTTTTAAAATTATAAGGAGGTTTTTAAAAATGGTTAGCACACTTGTTGAAGTTGGGCAAGCTACATTAAACCCATTAGAAGCAATTTGGCAATCAATTGTTCAAAATATTCCTGGAATAATTGGAGCATTGGTTGTAATAATTATAGGTTATCTAATAGGACTTTTAGTTGCTCACATAGTTTACAAAGTTATAACTAAATGGAAAATTGATAACTGGGTTAAAAAGAATGATTTTTCAAACGTATTATTACACATTAAACTTTCAAAAATTATTAAACAATTAATTTTATGGGGTATATTCATTGTATTTTTAGCTCCAGCTGCAAGTTTAATAAAAATAAACGTTTTAACAGATCTATTAACTAAATTTGCAATGTGGATACCACATTTAATATTTGCAATAATACTTACAATTGTAGGACTTGTTCTTTCAGAAATCGTTGCAAGAAATATAAACGTTTCAAAAGATCATAAGTTTTCAAAAATAGTATCAGAAGTTGTACAAGCTATAATTATAATATTAATTTTAAATATAGCTTTAAGACAAATAGGGGTACAAATACAATTTATTGAAGCTATACTTCTAATAATATTAGGAGGAGTAGTTTTAGCTTTCGCTATTGCAATTGGTATAGGTTTAAGTGGATCTGTTAAAAATTATTCCAGTAAACTTATGGAAACCTATATTTCAAAAAGAAAAGAAGTTAAAAAGAAGTAATTTCTTACTTCTTTCTTTTTTCTATTTTTTTATTAAGAATTGTAAATCTCTTATAGAAATAAAATTCTGCAACTATTCCTATAGAATACAAGAATGTTCCAACACCTAAAAGAGTGTATATTGAAGTTAATATTTTACTTAAATTATGAGTTGGCACTAAATCTCCATACCCAACAGTTGTTAAAGTAGCTGTAGAGAAATAAAAAGAATCTACAAAAGACCATTCTTCAATACTACTAAAAAGTAAAGTACCAATTAAAAGAAGAACAAAAATAAAAGTTAGAGCAAAATATAATCTGCTCTTAGTTATTTTTAATTGATGTTAAAACATAAAATATCACTTTATTTTTTTCCTTTTTTATCTTTTTTCTTAGAAGATATATAATAAATTAAACCAGCTAATAATATTAGAATTATTAAAATAGGAATCAATAAATTAGTTTTATCTTTATCTTCTGAAACGACTTTTAAAATAATTGAATCATCATCAATAAATACTGTATCTTCTGATATAGATCTAATTTCTACATTTAATTTATATTCTTTTAAATTTGCATTAGGATCAATATCTATAGATATTACAGCTTCACCTTCTTGTAAAGATTCTAAATTACCTATAAAATCTGATTTTTCAACTAAATCAAAAGGATGAGAAGAATCTTTTAAAACTCTTAAAGAAACTGATTCTGCATCTTTATCTCCAAAATTTTTAACATTAACTTTAATGTCAACTGTTTGTCCAGGAAATATAGTATTTGTTTCATTTAAAATTTCTTGACCTATAACTTTAAGATAAGGTTTTGCTTTAACAGGAATTTCTAAAATCATATCTTTTTCTTTTAATTCTTTATCAGAATCGCTTTCTTCAATATATTTTACTTTAACCTTAGCTTGATATATTCCTGATTTAATTTCATCATCAATATCAAGATATATTGATCCAGTTTTATTTTGAGAAGCATCAATATTCCCTAAATTAATTCTATCTGAATATGCATATGTAGGATTAAAACCTTCTGGAAGACTTATTTCTAAAATAACATTTTCAGCATCTCCTTTTCCAATATTTAATAAATCTACATCAATTTTTGCTTCTTCTTGACCACTTAAAAGTTTTCTAGGAGTTGTTAATAAATTTCCAAATACAAAATTAGGGACTTCTTTATTATCAACTCTAATATTAAATTTTTCAACATTCCATACATCTATATCATTATATTTATATCTTAATGAAATTTCATAATCTCCTTCTAAAGCTAAAGAATCAACTAAAACTTTATAGTAAAGAGTATAATACCAATCTTCTCCTGATTGACCTTTCCATAAAGAAATATTTCTATCAGGAGTATCTGATAAATCAAATGATAAAGGATGTTCAACATCTAAATAAAATTGAATATTTTCTGCAGAATTATTACCTGTTTTATAAACATTAAATCTTAGTTCTAAGTATTCTCCAGGAATTGCAGGATCTGGATCTTGATTTTGCAAATTTGCAGATAATTTAACAGTATCTAAATTATTTGCATAAATTGGTTTTATTAATATCATTGTTAATAAAACCAAAACTAAAAATATATATTTTTTATTCATACTTAATCACACCTTTTTTTTTAAAAAATATTTCATTTTTTTTTAAATTTTACTTTTAAAGATAAAATCCATTTTTCTAAAACAACTAAAATTGCTGGAACAAATGTAATTGCTGCAAAGAAACAAGCAGTAACTCCATAACTCATCATTTTTCCTAAATCTTGAAGTAAAGTTAATTCTCCCATAGACATTGCTTTAAAACCAATTAATGCAGCAATAGTTGTTGTTGCCATTGGAATAAAAACATTTTTCATAGTTTCTTCCATAGCTTTTTCAGGAGATTTATCTTTTATTTCTTGTTTAAATCTCATAACAGTCTGGATACCAAAATCAATTCCAATACCCATAATCATTGAAATAACTCCAGAAGTAATTGAAGAAAGACCCATTTTAACAAGCCCAAGATATCCAAAAGTCCAAACTACTCCAATTAATATTGTTGAAAGAGGTATAATTCCAAACCTTATTGATCCAAGAACTGTTAAAATTTTTATTTTTTTAGAATGTTTTTTATTAAATGAAGAAATTATTTCTCCAGCTACAAATATAAATATTAATAAAATAATTATTCCATATATTGAATAACTACTTGTCTTTTGCATATCAGGTCCAATTTCTCTTTCAACAATTGGACCTGCTGCAATTTCTCCAGCAACATTAACATTAAGCCCTATATTTGGTTTACCAATTGAAGAAATTATTTTTTCAAGATTAAAAACAACTTCTTCAGCATTTTCTTCTTCACTAAAATCATCTGTTAAAGAAATTCTTATAACTGTCATTGAATAATCTTTACTTATAATATTTTCAAAAATAAAATTTTCACTTATAAGTTTATTAATTTCTAGATTAGATTTAGGAATAATATCATTATTTACTTCTTTTACAACTGTTGAAATGCTTGAAACTTCCAAAATATAATCTGTGTTTTCAATATATTGAGAAATTACATCAATATATTCAATAACTTTATAATCTCTTAAATCATTTACTTTATTATACCCTTGAAAAGAATCATCAAGCTCAATTGCAATTAAAATACTAGATGGATTTCCAAAAGTATCTTCCAAAAGATCAAATGCTCTAACAACTTCATAATTATCAGGAACCATATCAGAATTACTAAAATTAACATATTCTACTTTAGATGAAAAATACATTGCAAAAATAATAAGAATTACAACAATAAGTATTACAAGATAAGGTCTGTGAGATACAAAATAAGAATACCTATCCAAAGGTTTGTCATACCAGCTCATTTAATCAACCTTCCTTGTTTATCGGTTATATTTTTATAGGTGTCATGCATCTTTTTTGAAAACCAAAAAGTAAAGTCTTCAAAGAGAATTATAAGACTTGGAGAAATAAAAATTGCAATAAATAAACTAAAACCAATCCCAATTGCAAGAGAATTACCAAGATCTTTTAAAACAGGCATAATCGAAAAAGTTAATGCTAAAAAACCAACAATTGTTGTAAGACCAGAACCTAGAATAGAAGATCCTATTGAAGGAACAGTTACTTTTAAAGACTCTTCTTGTGTTCTCCCTTTATTTCTTTCCTCTCTGTATCTTGAAGTCATAAAAACTCCATACTCTACACCTAAACCTAAAATCATTGCACCAATTCCAACAGTTGCAACTGAAAGTTTAATTGAAAGCCAACCCATGGTTCCAATAGTCCAAATAACGCCTAAAAATATTGGAGAAAATACTAAAAAACCTCTTGAAAAAGAAGTTTCTGTAATAAATAATAAAATTAATATTATGATTATAGCATAAATTAATGTTTTAACAGCATCTTTACCTAAAATATCTAAAACTGTAACACCTACAGGTGCTGTTCCTGTTACCATTACATCAATACCAGTAGGTTTATTTACAAGATTTATTTTTTCATTAATCATTTCAGTAAAAGCAATTGTTTTGTCTTGATTTCCAGATAAATCAGATGTTAGATATAAAATTGTTGTTTTATAATCTTTACTAAAAAAATCTGATATTCCTGGCAATAAATCAATTGAATTAATTACATCTTCATTTGAGTTTAAAGAAAACATAGAAAGATATGTTGATGCAGATATAACTGTATTAACTTGACTTTCTTTTCTAAATTCAGTTTCAAGTTCTTTTAAATAATTAATTACTTCAATATTTCTGATATCATATTCTTTAAAACTAGAATTAAAAGAATCATTATATTTTAGAATAATAACAACAACATCAGAACCTCCAAACTTATCTGTTATTTTTTCATTAAGTTTAAAGATATCAAGTTCTGAAGGAGACATTTTTGAAAAATCAGTTTCCATTTGTATTTTTGGAACACCTAATATAAAAAAAATAGTTATGATTATAGTTAATAATAAGATAAAATATTTATATTTTTTTTGAAAAATAGATAATTTTTCAAGACAAGTATATATAAATGACATATTTTATTCCTGTTTTTATAATGATTTTTTTAATAAAATAAAAAAAATAAAAAAAATTAGAAGGATTTAATAATAATAACTTTCTCTGTTTTTTGTTTTAAAGAAGTATAATCTAAATAATGTTCGTTAACAATAACTAAAACTCTATGGTCCCCTGCTTTAATACCTTGAAAAGGAAAAATGTCTAATTTTTCAGATATAGTTTCATCTGGTTTTAAAGTACCATGTCTTATTGAAACTGATTTTTTAAGACCACTTTTATCAAAAGAAAGAGTTCTTTCTAAAACTACATCATAACTTATAAATTTA
>JAQVRT010000031.1 GCA_028700905.1 Candidatus Iainarchaeum sp.
AAATTAAATACACATCCTTTAATAATTGAATATAATTCAAAATTAGATAGTTATATTGCTAAAAAACATTATGGCATTTCTGTTTTTGGGCTATTTAATAAATTTATTAAACATTTTAAATTATTTTAAAATAAACTTATTTATATAGATTATTCTTTTTTAAATAAAAAATATTTTAATTTTATTTCTATTTCTTGAATAATGTCTTTTATAAATAAAACAATTTTCCATCTTTTGTTTTTTTGAAATCTTTTTGATTCTAAATATGAGTATAATATATATCTTTTTTGAAATAGTGTTTTCAATTTTAAATTAGTTTGATTAGTTGTTTTATAAGGTCCATAAATACTCCCTTGATGAATTAAAGGTGGGTTTTGCCAATATACTTTTAAATTATATTTTTTGCAAATAAATTTAAACTCTTCATCCATAGGTAATGTGAAATTATATATTTCTTTTAGAAATAAATTTATTTTATTTTTATGTATTATGTACCCTCCTAATCCCCAAGATCCTTTTTTATTAGCTATCAATCCTTTTTTTTTAAACAATCTATATCTGTTATCGCATAACAAATCTATAAAACAAACATCCCAATTTACTTTCTCTAATTGTGATATTAATTTATTTAAATTTTGTTTAAAATTAGGCTCTATAATAGCATCATCTTCTATAATTAATGCATGAGTATGATTTAATTTATTAATAATATTCCATATTTTGTAATGGTTTAAATTTAAATTTATACTTGCATCTGATAGTTTGTGAAATTTATTTTTTTTATTTATAGTTTTAAATTTGTAATCCCATATTTCTTTATCTGGTAAATATCTTTTTAAAATAGGTTTATTTTTATATTCGTTTTCTTCTTGAATAATAAATCTTACATTTAATTTTATTTTTTTAAACTCTTTTTGAAGATATTTTCGTCTTTCAATTAATGGTTTATAATTTAATATATATATAGGAGTCATAATTAATTTATTTAATAAGTATTTTTAATATTATTAGTAAGTACTATTTAAATATGTTTTGGTATTGTTTTATTTAATTTAAATATTAATTTGATTTATTATGATTATTGTGAGATTAAGTGGTGGTGTTGGAAATCAAATGTTTCAATATGCTGCCGCCAAAAGTTTAGCTATAGCTAAAAATACTTCACTTGAAATAGATATTAATAATTTTAAACATTATACTAATAATTTTAGGGTTTATAACTTAAATTATTTTAACATAACCTCTAAAATTAATAATAATAAAATAATTAGAATTTATTCTAATAAATATGTCTATTATCTTTTAAGAAAAACAAATAAATTTTTATTGAATTTTATTTTAAATATATATTTTGAACCAAAACATTATTTTAATCAAAATTTTTTTGATTTATCTAAAAATACTTATTTGATAGGATATTTTCAAAGTGAACTTTATTTTAAATCTATTTTTAAGACAATTTGTTCTGAATTTAAATTTAAAGTTATATTTGATAGTTTATTAGTTGATAAAGTTAAGTCTAAACCAAGTTCTGTTTCAATACATGTCAGGAGAGGAGACTATTTAAATTCAAAAATTTGTTCTGAATTTAATGTGTGTAATTTAGATTATTTTTACAAGGGCATTAATTTAATATCAAAGAAAATAACTAACCCTTATTTTTTTATTTTTTCAGATGATGTAATGTGGTGTAAAAAGAATTTAAAAATACCTTTTCCTCATTATTTTGTAGAAGGAGATAATAAAGATACTTCTTTAAGAGATCTTCAATTAATGAGTTTGTGTAAACATAATATTATTTCAAATAGTACTTTTAGTTGGTGGGGAGCATATTTAAATCAGAATGAAAATAAGATTGTTATTGCTCCAAAGATATGGTTTAATCATTCAGATAAATCTTATTATAAAGATATTGTTCCTGATAACTGGATTAAGATTTAATTTTATTTTTTTACAAACCAAAAACAACCACAACCATAATTTTGTTTATCTGCAACTTTCTTTTTTGAATTTTGAATATATTTATGAGTGTCTGTAATTAATGAAAATTCTTTTAATTTAAATTCGTTTTTAAAATAACTCATAATTTGATTGTAAGAATATATTCTGTGAGCATTAAAAATTATTTTTGGATTTCCTATTGGTACTACAAAAAATAAATTTCCTTTTTTTGAAATTACTCTTTTTAATTCTTTTATTGCTTTTAAATCTCCTTTTGGATCTATGGGATCACCATATCTTCCTAATCCTATATGTTCTACAACATGCATGCAAGATAAAGATTGTATTGTATTAGTTTTAAAATTAAGTTTAGTTAAATCAGCATGGTTCGAGGATATGTTTTTCAAATTTAATTTAATTGGTCTATAATCATAATATTTCACTTTTATAAATGCAGATATTATACTTACAAAATATAAACTGGATGATATGTCTATATGTGTTTTTATTTTCAGTTGTTTTATTTTTCGTGCTGCCCAAGCTGTATGGTATATGTAATGAGAGCTAAATTCTGTATTTTTTGTGTTTTCTCCTATTATTATCATTGTTTCTTTTAAATTTAATTTAAATCTATTATCTTCATTATGTTTGAATTTAATGTAGTCTCTAGTAAACTTAATTAATCCATTTATTATTTTTAAAATAAATTTAAAGATATTTTTTAATTTCATAGATTTCACTTTATTTTAATTTATTAATTTTATTTTTAGTAACTATTATAGTTTATATTTTTCACTTTTTATATAATACAAAATAAAACCATTTATATACTTTTCTAATCTATAATTACATTATAAAATGATAAATGATTAATAAGGTTTAGTTAAAAAAATGTTAATCAAAAGATATAAAAAAGAAATAATGTAATTCAATTGAATAAAAAATGTTTTAATAAAAATAATAAAAAAACTATTTATTATCAAATAATAAAAAAATAAGTGACAATAAAACAACTACTATTTTTATTTTTAAAAAAGATTTTTTTATAAAAGAGAATTAAAATTCTTTATCTTTAACATAAACTTTTTAACTAAAAAATAAAAAAACCTTGTTAAGATGTTATTTTAAAAAAAACATAAAAAAAGAGTGAAAAAAATATGAATGGTACTGTTAAATTCTATAATTTTAAAAAAAATTTCGGTTTTATAACTGGAGAAGATGGTAAAGACTACTTTGTTCATAGTTCAGGAATAGCTGACGGACAAATGATTAAAGATGGTATGCCAGTTACTTTTGAAGTTACAGAAGATGAAAAAGGTCAAAAAGCAATTAATGTTCAAAAAGTTTAATTTTAAAACATTAGAATCCTTATTTGTTTAAATCTTTAAAAAATATAATCTTAAAACACAAAATAACCTTAATTTCTTTTTAAAAAGAAAAAAATAAGGTTATTTCTTTTCTTTTTTAATTTTTCTTTTATAAACTTTTCGTTAACTTAATAAAATTAACTTCTTTTAGTTCAATTTATATCTATTTTTAATAATTTTCTTAGTTTTCTAAACTAAATCTAATTATAATCATTTTACTGTATAATTACTTTATATAAAATTCTGCTTTTTTATAAACACATAATAGTTATCAATAAAAAAGAGGTTTGTGAAAAGTTAAAGGAAATAAATTTACCAAACTTTAAAAACATAACAAAAAAGGAAAGGTTTTTTTTCTTTCTCGGCCACATCCTCTCCCTCCCAATTTACCTTTAAAAAGGTTTTGGGAATATAAATATAATTATAGAACATACAAAAAGTTGATAATTAATGGTTGATATAGATCTTGAAAAAGAATTAAACGAGTTTGATATAAAAGAATCAAAGAGTATTTTAGTTGATGAATATGTTGATCTCTTTATAGATTTTTTTGAAGATGTTTATAAAAAAGAAATTGAACAATTAGCCTCTAATTATCCTACAAAAAAATCATTAGATATTGATTATAAAAAATTAGAAGATTTTGATCTAAATTTAGCAGAAAGATTATTATCTTCTCCAGGTATTATTTTTGAAGCAGCAAATGTTGCTATTAAAAAAATAGATCTTGGTATCTTAGATTCAGAAATTGAAGATAATTTTACACCTATTGTAAGATTTTTCAATCTTCCTGAAGAATACAGAGTTTCAATAAGAGAAGTTGGTTCTGAACATTTAACTGATTTAGTTTCAGTTGAAGGAACAATAAGAGTTATTACTGAAAAATTAGAAAAATTAACTCAAGCTTATTATATTTGTAGAAAATGTTCAACTCCAGTTGTTTTAGCTCAAAAAACACAACAACTTGTAAAACCTGTAATGTGTAATGAATGTAAATCTAGAGAGTTTGATCTAGATTTAGAACAATCTAAATTTATTGATTATCAAAAAATACAAATCCAAGAACCTTTAGAAAACTTAAAAGGTTCAGAACAAGCCTCAAACATAGATGTTTATCTATCAGATGATTTAGTTAATAGATGTTCAGCTGGAGATAAAATAATTGTTACTGGTACATTAAAATTAAGACCTCCAAAAGGAGATATTAATATTTTTTCAAGATATTTAGTTGCAAACCATATTGAAAAAATAGATCAAGAGTATGAAGAATTAAAAATATCTTATGAAGAAGAACAAGAAATTAAAGCTCTTTCAAAAAAAGAAGATGTTTATCAATTATTATCAAAATCAGTTGCTCCTAATATCTTTGGACATGATGTTGTAAAAGAAGCAGTTACTTTACAAATGTTTGGTGGTGTTAAAAAAGAAATTGCAAAACAAAAGTTTAGAGGAAACATACATATTCTTCTTGTGGGAGATCCTTCTACTGGTAAATCTAAAATTTTAGAATATGCAAACATTTTAGCTCCAAAAAGTATATATGTTGCAGGAAAAACAGTTTCTGGTGCTGGTCTTACAGTTTCTGCTGTAAAAGATGAATATGGAGAAGGTGGTTGGACTTTAAAAGCCGGTGCTATTATTTTAGCAAGTGGTGGAATTGCAATGATTGATGAGTTTGATAAGATTGGTGCAGATGATAGGTCTTCTCTTCACGAAGCAATGGCACAAGCTACAGTTTCTGTATCTAAGGCTGGTTTATATAGTAAATTTAGAGCTGACACTTCAGTTTTAGCTGCAGCAAATCCAAAATACAATAGGTTTGATCCTTATAAGAATCCTTTAGAGCAAATAGACTTACCTTTTTCTCTTCTTTCAAGATTTGATCTTTATTTTGTAATTCCAGATCTTTTAGATAGACAAATGGATTCAGATATTGCAAAACATGTTTTAAGAACTCAAGAATTGGCAGAAAAACTATCTGGAAGAGATAAAACTATTTCAAAAGAGGAATTAAATGATATTGAAAAAGAAATACTTCCTTCAATTGATCCTAATCTTTTTAAAAAGTTTGTAGCTTATGCAAGACAGAATATAAGACCTGTTCTTTCAAAAGAAGCTTCTGATATTATTTTAAAATATTATGTTGAGTTAAGAGATTTAGGTAGAAAGAATAGAAGCTTTACAGCAACTCCAAGACAGCTTGAAGGTTTTATTAGATTATCTGAAGCTAGTGCTAAAATAAAACTTAAAAAAACCATTGATGCAGAAGATGCTCAAAGAGCAATTAGAATTTTTAAGACTTCTTTAGAGCAAGTTGCAATGGATAAAGAGACAGGTAAGATTGATATTGATATTTTGCAGACTGGTCAATCTCAAAGTGAGAGAAACTTTATTAAAGTTGTTTTAAAATATTTAAAAGATTTATCTTCAAAAGACCCTATAACTACAAAAGAGTTTATTGAGTTTACAACAAAAGAAGGTCATGATAAAGATAAAGTAATGGATGCTATTTCAAAGCTTAAAAAAATAGGAGATATTTATGAACCTAGATCTGGTCTTTTAAAAGCAACAGAGCCTGATGCTTTTTAAAATTTTAGTTTTGGGATTATGTGGATTGTTAATCCTTATAAATTACATATAATGTGGATTCCTAATCCATATATTTAAATTCTTTTTGTTTATTATATTTTATATGGACTATATGTTGTTAAGACAAATAATCATTAATCAAAATATTTTTTTTAAAAATAAAAATGTTGGGTATATTAGAGATAAATTAGAATTAATAAAAAAAGATGTTTCTAATCCAACTATTATTGTTATTACTGGTCATAGACGAGTTGGAAAATCAACCTTATTTTTACAAATTGCAAATTTTTTTTATAAAAATAACTATTATTATTTAGATTTTTCAGATCCTATTTTAAGAAAAATAAATGTGGAAGATTTTTTAAAAATTGAAGAAATTTTTTTAAAAGAATTTAAAAAAAGAGATGCATTTTTTTTTGATGAAATACAAGGAGTTCCTGATTGGAATTTATTTGTAAATCAATTAAGAGATAAAGGTTATAAAGTTTTTATTACAGGTTCTAATGCAGATCTATTATCTAAAGAGATTTCTACTTATTTGACTGGAAGACATAAAGATTATGAATTATTTCCTTTTTCTTTTAAAGAATATTTAGGTTATAATAATATAACAAAAGGTTATTTTACTACTTCTGAAAATGCTTTGATTTTATCTTATTTTGATAAATATTTAAATAATGGTGGTTTTCCTGAAATTGTTATATATGATCAAAAAGAATTATTGAAATCTATTTATAATGATGTAATATTGAAAGATGTTGCTTTAAGATGGGATTTAAAAAATATATCTGAACTTGAAGATTTATCTTTTTATTTATTATCCAATTCAACTCAAGAATATAATTATAATTCTTTAAAAAAACAAGTTAATATTAAAGATGCAAAAACAGTAAAACAATATATTAATTACCTTTGTAAAACATATATGTTTTTTGAAGTAACTCAATTTGATTTTTCTTTAAACAAGCAAAGAAAACGTAATAAAAAAATATATGTTCTAGACAATGGTTTTTTAACACAAGTTGGTTATTCTTTTGCCATAGGTAAATCAAGATATTTAGAAAATCTTATTTTTATAGAATTGAAAATAAGGGGTTTTGAAGTTTATTTTTATAAAGATAATTTAAATCAAGAATGTGATTTTTTAACTGTTAAGAATAAAAAAGTCTATGAAGCATTTCAAGTTTGTTTTTCTTTAGATTCAAAAGAAACTGAAGACAGGGAAATTAAAGGTTTGTTATCTGCTTTAAAAAAATATAATTTGAAAGAAGGAAAAATTATTACTTATAATACTGAAAAAGAAATTAAGGTAGATGATTTTTTAATTAATTTTATTCCTGCTTTTAAATGGCTTTTAGATTAATAAGATTTATTTTATTAAAAGCATTTATAAAGTCTTTTATATATTTTTTTATTTATAAATAAATATAGGTAAAAAGATATGATAACTTACAAACAATATTTTGGAAATGAAATTTATGAAAAGATAGTTCATAAACCAGAATTTTTAAAAGAAGTTTATAAAGTTTATTTTAATTCAAATAAGTTGCCTATTTCATTTTCTCAAAAAATAAAAGATCAACTTTTAAAAGATGTTTTAAATACTTCTTTGTTTATGGCTTTTGAAAATAAAAAACTAATTGCAATTGCTCAAGGTAGTGTCTTAAAAGATCATTTTACTTTAAATCATTTTTCTGTTTTAAAAGAGATAAATAAACCATTGATTGAGCAAAAGTTAATTGCAAGAGCAATTGGGTATTTAAGAGTTAAAAAAAACATTAAACATTTTGAATCAAGTTATATTTTATCTCCAGAAACTACAAGTTCTTTTAAAAAAATATTTTCAAGAGAGAATAAATCAAAAAGAATAAGTTATTTTCAAGATACTTTATTTTCTAAAAAATCTTTTAAGGTTTTTAAAAAACCAAATTTAAAGAGGAAATAATTTATGATTTCATATAAACATTATTCTTCAGAGGATATTTCTATGTTTATAAAAGATAGAGCTGCTGTTAATGAAACTTTTTCAATATTGATGCAGTATTTAACAAAAATTCAAAATTTTACTTCAAGAGAAGTTTCTCTTTTTAAAAAAGATCTGTTAAAGAAAAACACTCATTTATTTTTAGTAAAATCAGATTCAAAGATAGTTGGTGTTTGTCAAGGAAATTTAAAGAACAAATCTTTTTTTATAAATAATCTTTACATTCATCCTGATTTTCAAAATAAAGGTATAGGTAGAAAACTAAAACTAAGAGTTACAACTTTTATGTCTTCTAAATATAATGTTGAAAAGATAGAGAGTGGAACTGTTATTTCTAAAAAAATATATTCTATAAATGAAAATATAGTTAATCGAAGAAATAAATCTTCTAAAAAAGAATATTCTTTAGAAAAAAAATCTGAAATGTATATTGATAAATTTAAAAAAATAAAACCAAAAACAAATATTTTAATTAAAAAGCATGGTAGAAAATGAAGTCTAAAAAAGATACAAAAATTGTTACAAAAAATAATCCTCTTAAAAAGGATGGTCCTCTTAAGAAAGATAAATCTCTTAAGAAAACTAAAAAAGAATCTGTTAAAGAAACTTCTTTTTCAACATCTTTTATATTTTACTTAATAATTATTTTTATAATTGTTCAAGTCATAGGACTTTATACTGCATCCTACTATTCTTCTTTAACAGATCTAAGAATTGCTTTAATAACAGATGATCCTGATGATATTATTAATTCTGTTTTCATAATTGTTCAAATTCTTGTAGTTACAGGGATTATTCTTTTAATAAAAAGATTTTCAAAAAAAACTTCTTATTTAAGAATATTTGAATATCTTGCTTTATTTGTTGGTATTACAATTGTTTTTGATGTTTTCTTTTTTGATATTCTTCCATTGT
>JAQVRT010000032.1:0-5767 GCA_028700905.1 Candidatus Iainarchaeum sp.
GTCAGAACCGCAATCTCCTGCTTGTAATGTATCTGTGTGTGTGAAACATCCACATGAGTCAGAACCGCAATCTCCTGCTTGTAATGTATTTAAATTAAAATTTTCTATACTCATGTTTTATAACCTCTTTATTTATTTTAATAATTTAAAAAATAGTTTTTAAAAATAAAATTAGTTTATTAAATTTGACTTATTTTAAAATTAATATCGCCTGTCAACTTGGCGAAAAGTTGAAGTGGACTCTGCGAGATTCGAACTCGCGGCCTCGTCCTTGCAAGGGACGCGCTCTACCAGCTGAGCTAAGAGCCCTAATAACTATTGAACCAATATATTATATATATTATAGAACAAAAATATTTATAAACACATCAGATTTATTTTTAATAAAAATTATAAAAATAAAACAATGGACTGATAAATATACTTTAAAAAAAAATATTATTAAATAAAAAAAGAAAAATTTCTTATAATTAAAGAAATTTTGATGTGTGGAAGAAAAACAAACACTTCAGGTTAGGTAAGTTTTTAAAACTTTTAAAATAACAACTAGTTTAGTCATTATATAAAATAGGAGGTGATCCGTCCGCAGGTTCCCCTACGGACACCTTGTTACAACTTAGTCTACCTCGCGAAATATAGAATAACTTTATCCTTTAGTAGAGTAAAGTTCATCAACACTCCACTCGGTTGGCTTGATGGGCGGTGTGTGCAAGGCGCAGGGACATATTCACCGCGTGATAGTGACACGCGATTACTGGGGATTCCAGCTTCATGAGGGTGAGTTGCAACCCTCAATCCGGACTTAGACTAAGTTTTTGAGATTGCCACCCCTTTTCAGGTTAGATACTCTTTGTCTTAGCCATTGTATGCCGCGTGTTGCCCAGAACATTCACGCTATACAGACCTACCTTCGCCCACTCCTTCCTCATTGTTACCAATGCAGTCCTATTAGAGTGCCTTCTTTTGCAAGCAAAAAAAGTAGCAACTAATAGCATGGGTCTCGCCCGTTACCTGAGTTAACAGGAAGCTTCACAGTACGAGCTGACGATGGCCATACAGCAGTTCTCAGCGCATCAGGTAACCCCTTCAGAGTGACCATCATATTGCTGTCAGCCCTGGTAAAATATCTGGCGTTTCATCCAATTAAACCGCAGCATCCACCCCTTGTAGTGCACCCCCGCCAATTCCATTAAGTTTCAGTCTTGCGACCATACTTCCCAGGCGGTGAATTTAATGGTTTCCCTTCGGCCCTGAGCTAACTCGTAGTTAACCCAACACCTAATTCACATCGTTTACGGCTGGGACTAACCGGGTATCTAATCCGGGTTGCGCCCCCAGCTTTCGTATCTCACTGTCGAATCCGTACTCGTTAAGCGCCTTCGCCACAGGTGGTCTTTTTAGTATCTTAAGATTCTACTCCTACTCTAAAAATACCCTTAACGTCTTCCGGTTCCTAGTCATGCCAGTATCTTTTGCAATTCAACTAGTTAGGCTAGCTGCGTTCACAAAAGACTTAACAAACCAGCTACACACGCTTTAAGCCAAATAATGCTGGATACCACTTGGGGATTACGTATTACCGCGGCGGCTGGCACGCATATTGCCCTCCCCTTATTCACATAGTTATTCACACTATATAAAAGCTTACATAGTAAGCACTTGGAATCTCTTTATCACGATTTCTCGCATTGTAAAAGTTTCGTAACTGCTGCACCCCGTAGGGCTAGGGACATTATCTCAGTTCCCTTCTCCGGGCTCCCTCTCTCAAGGCCCGTACAGATCTTCGGCTTGGTAGGCAGTTACCCTACCAACAACCTAATCTGGCGCAGTCCCATCCTTTCGCGCCAAAGAAGCATGATTCTTTGACCTTTAAAATAGTAATCATTCCAGATTTACTTTTCTATAGAGCATTATACTCAGTTTCCCGAGTTTAACTCTTCAAAAGGGTAGGTTGACCACGTGTTACTGAGCCGTTCGCCAAAACCTCTCATAGCTGAGGCTTTAAGACTTGCATGTCTTAGTCAGATTCCAATAGCAGTATCCACCAGCAGGATCAGCTGGAATTGGATAATAAATTTGCACACTTTTCTAACACAGAGTGTTTTTGCTAAAAATGTTTTCGTCTTATCTTCCACATCAGACTCAAAATAACTTGAGACCTCATAGTTTCCTAATAAATTAGGATCAAATGAGTTACTTTGCTAAATAGTTTAGCGCAGTAAAATAATACTAGTGGAGGTAAGTTTTTAAAGCTATTGTTTTTTACTTAGTAAAATTAGATTTTTTGAATAACTTATATAAATACTTTTCGTTTTAATCTATAAAAAAATATTTTTTTATTTCAAAAAATTATTTTTTAAAATTTTCTTAAGAGTTTTCTCTCTACTTTTTTGATCAATAGCAGGTCCAACTAATGTTGTAATATACCCAGGATATTTTTCAAAATATACTCCACCAGATAATTCTCCAAACTTTTTATCATTAATTTTATGCATAGGATAAAGTTTAGTATGTATATGATCTACTCCTTGTCCTTCAAAAACCATTGCAATTTTTTTAACCTTTAATCCTTTTTCTAAAATTTTTGCAACTTTTTTTGAAACTAACAATAGTTCAGTATATACTTTATCTGATAAATTAAAAACATAAGAAGAATAATGCTTTTTTGTTAAAACAAGAGTTTGACCTTCAGTATTAGGATGACCATCTAATATTGCAATAAAATCTTTATCTTCATAAATAATAGAAGCTTGCAGTTTTTTATCTGCAATCTTACAAAAAACACATTCTTTCATAATTAAAAAATAGTAAAAAAAGAAAAATGCATCAATTAATCTATGATGCAGCTCTTTTTCTTAAATATCTTCTTTCTCTTCTTGTTTCTCTCATTTTTTTCTTTTTCCATTTCCATCTTTGTCTGGATTTTGTTTTCTTAAATCTACTTGAATCTTTTTTTCTAGTACCCATGAATTTTCGCCTTTAATTTTAATATTAATTTTTTTTTTCTTACCATATAAAGAAAATGCTCTCGCCGGGATTCGAACCCGAGTCTCTGGCTTGAAAGGCCAGAATGATTACCGGACTACACCACAAGAGCATAAAGTCTTTTAGATTAATTTATTTTATAAAACTACAATAAAATAAGAAACATTATTTAGTAGTTTATAATATAAATAAGTAACGATTTATTTATATATTGTTTGTTTTTTCACTTCAGAGAAAAAACTCTTGTTTTAAATACCTTTTGTATGTTAAATATATAACATAATATATTAATATTTAGAACAATTTAAAAATTATTAAGGTGAAATAAAATGGAAACAATAGCAAAAGAAAGAAGATTAAAAAATATATGGGTTTGTATGTCATGCAATAATACGATGAGAAGTCCTAAAAAAATGGAATATTGTAAAAAATGTGGGGCAGTAAAAATCAGAGCTAAAAAGAAAGGAAAAAATGTAAAGTAATTTTATTTTCTTTTAATTGGTTTAAAAGTTTTTTTAGAATCTCTACTTTTTAAAAAATCATTTTGTTTAGAATCAAGAAGTCTTTTCTTCTTGATCTCAAAATTTTTTTCAAATTTTTCTTTTAACAGTCTTAAATCATTTTCTTGTTTACTAATTCTTTTTTTACTACCTTCTCTATAAATATTATCTAAAGAAATATTATCTAATTTAAGTCCAGCTTTAAGACCTGCTTGAATATATTGTCTTAACTGTCTTTGATATTGAGAAATTGTATATGTTGTTTTTAAAGGAAGTTCTAAAATTATATTATATTTATTTTTTTCAGCATAATTTTTTAACAAAGACACAACTTTAACTCTCCAATTTTCTTTAAGTTCTTTATTTAGTTTATCTATATAAACTCTATTTTTATCTAAAAGTTCAGCTCTATTATTATTTAAATTATTACCAATATATCCTTGTATATTACTTATCCTTAAAGTAATTTTTTTAGAATTATCTATAGTAAAATAAATACCAAAAGTTGAAATAGTATTTTTATTATAAGATATCTGATATTCAATAATTGATTCTGAATGTAAATTTTCAAAAGGATTTGCACGACTAACTTTAAATTTTTCATTTTTACCTAAAGTAAGTTCTTTAAGTTTATTTTTTTCAATAAAATTTAAATTGAATTTAAATGAATTTAAAATATCTTTTTTAGAATAGTTTGTATTCATTAAATCTATTAAATCATACAATACCCTAACTTCTTTTGCATTTAAGGAACGTCCAACATTATTTACAACATAATTTTTAACATCTAATTCATGAACCATAATAAATCTCTTTAAAACCATTTATCAATAGTTTTTTGTTTATTTGAATTGTTTCTAGCTGTAATAAACTTATCTAAACTATTAACAACTCTTTCTTGAGAAAAATTAAACCTATCTATTAATATATTTTCAATTTTATTACGATCAAACTCAGATTTACTTATTTCTGGATTTTTTGAAATTAGTGGATTTAAAAATATATTTTCAATTTCTTTATAATCAAAATTAACTACTTTATTTTTTTCTTTTAAACTTTTTTCAATATCTTCAAAACTATTATTTTCTAAAACTAGTTTTAAAGCAGTCTTTGGTCCAACACCTTCAACTTTATCATTAAAATCTGTTCCAATAAGCATTGAAAGATAAATTAATTTTTCTCTTGAAAGATTTAGTTTTTCTAAAGTTTCTTTAAGATAAATAATTTCAGGATTAATATCTACATATATATTTTTAGAAGGTATTTTTTTCTTTCTTGAAACAGTTAAATTTCTAACAAGATTTGGAGAACCAAATAACAAACAATCAAAATCTTGTGAAACTGTAAAATCTAATAAATTTTCTTTAGTCATATAAGAAATTTGAGCTTCAGCTTCAGAAGGGGCATCTATTATAGAAATACCCATTGCTTTTAATAAATCTTTTGATTCTTGAATAATTTTATCATCAATTGAGGTTATTCTTTTTGAAAATTTATTCATATCTTCAAGATCCCCTCTTAAAACAGCATCTTTAAAATGTTCTTTTGCAATTTCTTTTCTAGATCTTCTTTCATCTTGTGTTTTTTGTTTTAAATCTATACTTTTCCCATCATATACAAAAAAAACATCAACATCATTAGATAAAATGTTAAGCATCCTATAAAAAAGACCATTTAAATGGCTTGTAATATCACCATTTTCGTTCTTTAAAGGTTCTCCATCAACACCTCTAATTGTAGTTAAGAACTGATAAAGAATATTATATGCATCAAAACCAAATTTTTTATGTTTATGAGTATGATTAAACTCAAATTTCTGTTTTGATTCTTCTATTAGTTTTCCAATTGCAACTCCCATACTATATTATTAAATAGATAAAGTATATAAACCTTTATCTGCATATAATATTTATAATGATAAAGTTTTTTTTATCATTCTTTCTTAAAAAAAGCACTCGTAGTATAGTGGTTAGTATGTGAGCCTTCCAAGCTTAGGACTCGGGTTCGAATCCCGACGAGTGCACTTCAACTTTTCGCCAAGCTTGCAGGCGTTGTTGACAAGCAAAGATGCTTAGTTAACAAGTATTATTTTATAATAATTAACAAGCATAAATTTAATTCTTTTTCTTCAACAAATATTTTTTATATCTAAAACAACTATTTATAAATATAATACTTTAGTAAATATTTATATAAAAGATGATTAAATATGGCTAAAAGAAATTATGCATCAGAATTAATTAAAAAAATTAATTCAGGAAATAAAAAACCAAAAGAACCTA
>JAQVRT010000032.1:5867-8744 GCA_028700905.1 Candidatus Iainarchaeum sp.
AACTATTTATAAATATAATACTTTAGTAAATATTTATATAAAAGATGATTAAATATGGCTAAAAGAAATTATGCATCAGAATTAATTAAAAAAATTAATTCAGGAAATAAAAAACCAAAAGAACCTACTTCTTATTTCTCAATGAACGATAAAAACAGAATTGAAGAAATAGAGATTAAAAAAAAGAAACTTCAAAAAGAAAGAGAAAAATTAATTTTAGAATCTAAAAAAATAGCAAGAGAAATCAAAGATGTTGAAGCAATTGATTTAACCAAAGAATTATCAAAATATAAAAATATATTTCATCTTACAGAAAAATCATCAAAAGAAGAAATAAATAAATTAATTAGAGATGGATTAAAAAATATAATCAGTAATAAAAAGAAAAATAAAGAAGATATTGTAAAACTTGAAATTGAAGAAAATCTTCTTAAAACAATGAACCATATTTATAATAAATCAAAAAATAGAAATGATATTAAAGTATATATTGACTTTGTAAAATATGTTGATCAAATCTCAAAAATACAGTTTGGTAGAGATATATATAAACAAAATCTTTTTAAAAATCAAGCTTTAAAAGAAATTAATTCAAAAATATCAAATTCTAATGACATTCATAAAACTTTTAAAGAAATATTTCTAAGTCTTAGTAAATAAAAAGACTTAGAAAAAATAAGGTAAAATATTTAATATAAGTAAAATAACTATAATAGTTCCAAAGAACTTAGAAACTTTACTCATTCTTTTCTTTTCAGTTTGTTTTCTTGAAAAATATCCTTCAAAAATAATTCTTGACATCATTCCACCATCAAAAGGGAATGTTGGAAGGAAGTTAACTGTGGCAATCAAGAAGTTTAATATTGCTGTCCATAAAATAAAGTCAACTGTATGTTTATACCAATTATAATTTGATGGAATGGTGTAATCTTGATCATAACCTACATTATAAGTAAAACCAAATCTACCCATTTCATTTGGAGTTAAATAAACTTCTCTTTCTATATTTGTATCCATGTTTTTTACAATAAATAAATTATTTAAATCTACATTTGTAATTGATTCACTTAAATCATAACGATTGTTTATTTCTTTACCATTAATAGATAGAACAATATCATTTTTTTCTAAAACCCCGTATGCAGGGCTTTCAAATAAAGTTCCACAAACAGAAATATTTTCATCAACTGAATTAATAAAAACATAAGACTCTCTTTCAATTGCTATATTTTTAGAATAATCTGCAAAACCTGGAGCTATTAAAAAATAAAGTAAAATAAAGAAAATAGCTATAATAGCGTTACTTGTAGGACCTGCTGCAAGCATTCTTATAACTGATCTATTTTTCTTTTTTTCAAGTTGTTTATCATCAGGTTCAACAAAAGCACCTAATGGTAAAATACCTGCTAAAATAAAGCCCATAGATTTTACTTTTGCTTTAAAAGTCCTAAGTAAAGCACCATGTGCAAATTCGTGTATTATTGCTGAAAATATTAAAATTATCCATCCATACCATGGAATTAATAAATCAACTTTTGGCATTTTAATACCAGGTAAAACAAGACCAACTCCAGGGCATGCATTTCCTGCATTTCCTGCAAATAACTTAATTACAATATCATATGCAGAAAAAACTAAAGATGCTAAAGTAAATCCAGAAAGACCCATGATACCTGTTAAAACACTCATGAAAACTATAAAGTTTGAAGATATCATTGGATTATTATTAAACACAATTTGTATTAAAATATATGAAAGATATGTAAAAACTATTGAAGATCCTAAAAATATTAAAAATCTTTTATATCTTGTTTTTATTTTTTCTTTAATAACATAATCAAGACCAAAAGATCCAAAACCTAAAATAATACCAAAATCTGTTAAAAAATTTAATAATTTTTTAGGTTTTGCTAATTTATCTAATAAAGGTATAAATCTTCTTGTTTTTGTCATTATAAATAATCCTAAAAAAATATCTGTTTTAAATATTTTTCTAGAAGCTTGTGATATTAAAAACAAAGAAAGTAGTACGATAATAATCCATAAGATTGCAGTCATAATTAATCAATTTTAATTTTATATATTTATTTATAGACATATATAAAAAGCTTTTTATTTAAATTTATAAGCTATAATTTTATATACTAATTTTGCTAAAAAATAACTTTCTGAAGAAAAATTCCAATCATCCCCTTTTGGTGAGAATTCTACAATATCAGCACCAATAATTTCTTTTTCTTTAAAAATTAAATTTAAAATTTCCATTGTTTGATTCCAATTAAATCCTCCTGGTTCAGGAGTATTTGTATTTTTTATAATTGATGGATCAAAAAAATCAACATCAATGGACAAAAATATTTTTTTAGGTAATTTTTTTAATTGTTTTTTAAAATCATTTAAAGATTTATGTAAATTGTCTGCATATATTATAGAAACATTTTTTCCATCTTTTGTCTTTAAAAAATCATTTTCATAAAAGTCTTGAGATCTAACACCTGCAATTAATGTTTTATGATTTTTAGAAATATATCTTGAAACACAAGCATGATGCCAGGTATCTTTTCCCCATTCTTCTCTTAAATCAGAGTGAGCATCAAGAACTATAATTCCAAAATCTTTTTCAATTTTTTCAAAAGCAGAAACTACAGGAAAAGTTGTAGAATGGTCAGAACCTAAAATTATTGGAAATTTAAAAGAAGAAATATTTTTAAAAACTGCATCTGAAATCTTTTCTGAAACTTTAAAAAAATCTTCTTTGTTTTTTAAAAAATTAATTTCTTTTAAAGTATGTATACCATTAAGATAAGGTTCTATCTTTAAATCACAATCAAAATATTCAAGTTCATAAGAAGATTTAATAATTTCTTTTGGTCCTCT
>JAQVRT010000033.1 GCA_028700905.1 Candidatus Iainarchaeum sp.
ACAAGATATTAATCCAGATGATATTTTAAAAGGAGATTTTTCATTTTAACTTTTTAAAAAACAAATTTCAGCTGCTAAAAAATTAGGTCCTTTTAATAAGATTATTAGTATGCTTGGAATTGGTGGTAATATTTCAAAAGATCAAATGAATTTAGGTCAAGAAAAAATGAAAAAATATAAAGTTATGCTTGATTCTTTTACAAAAAAAGAACTTTATTTTGAACCTCAAGAAATAAATAAAAGTAGGATTAAAAGAATTTCAAATGGTTCTGGAACAAAAGAAGAAGAAGTAAAAGAACTTGTATCACATGTTAAAAAAATGAAAAAAATGTTTAAACAATTTTCATCTAGAGGTGGAGGTTCTGCTGGAATGATGAAAAAGATGTTTGGTGGAAAAATGCCTGACATGTCAAAATTTAATGACATGGATCCTAAACAAATGGAAGATATGGCAAAGCAGTTTAAACTAAAATAAAAAGGATTTGTGTATTTTAATGATTGAAATAATTTTATTTATTAAACTTTTTATAATATTAATTGCAACAGGTATAGGTGCTTGGACAGATTGTAAAACTGGTTATATCTATAACTGGATCACTTTTCCTTTAATTATCTTAGGTTTATTATTATTAATTTTAGAATCTTTTATTTTATTTAATCTTGGTTGGTTTTATTTTCTTAAAGTGTTTATAATTGGTTCATTAATATATGGTATTGGTTATTTATTTTATTATTTTGGAAAATTAGGAGGAGGAGATGTAAAATTATTTTTAGGAATTCATCTTTTAGTTCCTTATGTAAATGGACAACTTTTAATTTTATGGGTTTTAATTTTATCTTCTCTATTATCTGTTTTAATTGTTTCAATTAAATATTTATTTATTCTTTTTAAAAAAATAACATTTACTGAATTTAAAAAAATTATAAAAACAAGAACCTCTAAAATGATTATTTATTTATTAATGTTTATTTTCTTTGTTTTTCTCTTATATTCTGCAATCTATAATGTTGGTTTTTCAAAATATTATTTCTTTTTATTAATTCCTATATTTATTGGTCTTTTAACAGTTTTATTTGAAGAAGAAATTAAGAAATATATTTATCTTAAAAGAAAAGCTTTAAGGAAAATAGAAGAAGGAGATGTTTTAGCTATTGAGTTTTTATCAAAAGAACTTCTTAATAAACTTAATATGGGAAATAGACAAGTTATTGAAGAAAAAGATTTATTGATTATTAAAAACTTAGATGTTAAATCTTTACCTATATATGATAATCTTCCAAGATTTGGGCCTTATATACTTTTAGGTTTTATTTTTGCAGTATTATATTTATTTTTCTTATTTTAAGGAATAATTAAAAAAAGGTTACTTGAAAAATATGTATTTTAATCTTCATTCTGGAAAAAAGATTTTTATTCAAAATAAATCTTTTCAATTTATTTTTGTAGTTTTTTTAATTAGTTTAGGACTTGGTATATTTGATGCTATTTTTTCATTATATTTAGAAAATATTTTAAAAGATCCTTCTCTTGTTGGTTTTGTAAGTGCAATCATTACAATGATTATGTTTTTTACATATCTTTTCTTAACACAAATGTATTCTAAATATCCAGTAACTCATGTTTGGCTTGTAAGTACTTTGCTTATGGGTTTTTGTTTATTTTTACTTTATTTTTTTTCACAGATTATAATCTTTACAATACTTATTGGTTTAGTTGTAATTTCTATGACTCTTCATTTTAATACTACAGCAATTATTTTAAGGCATTCCAGTACTTTAGAAAATATTGGTAAAATACAAGGCTATTATTATACTTTTAGAAATATTGGTTGGGTTATAGGTCCATTAATCTCAAGTTTTATTTTATATAAGTTTGGACTTTTAAATAATTTTCTTGCAATTGGTTTTTTTATATTTTCTGGTTGGCTTTTATTTTTATATTATCAAATTAAAGCTTATGAAGAAAATAAACCTCAAACAATTAGTTTAAAGTCAATAAGACAAAACATTGTTGATTATTTTAGAAATAAAGAATTATTTAAATTATATTTTCTAAGAGGAGCACTTTCTCTATATTGGTCTGTATTTTATATTTTCACTCCATTATATATTTTGTATAATGGACTTTCAATAAGTTTTGTTGGAATTTTTTTAGGAGTTGCAACAATTCCTGTTGTTATTATTGAATATTTTATTGCAAAGAAAATTGATGTTATTTTAAAGAGAGAATTATTTATTACAGGAAGCTTTTTAATTTCTTTATTTTTAGTTTTAGCATTTGTTTTTAATGGATATATTTATTTAAGTTTAATTTTTATATTACTTTCAATAATTGGTGCTGGTTTTTTAGAACCAACTTGTGAAACTTATTTCTTTAATAATGTTAATCAGTTTATTGCAGATAGATATTATGGTGTTTATAGAACTTCAGATTCTTTATTTAGTTTAACTTCTAGACTTTTCTTTGGTTTTATTTTATTATTTTTAAAAATTAAGTTTATATATTTGTTTACAGGTATATTCTTTATACTTATATATTTTATTTCAAAAAACATAAAAAATTAGGTTTTAATTATGAGTTTTACAATTACAAAAAAAGATAAAAAAACAAATGCAAGAATTGGTGTTTTTAAAACTAGTCATGGAACCATAAAGACTCCTTTTTTCATGCCAGTTGTAACTAAAGGAATTGCAAAGTTTATAACTTTAGATACTTTAGATGAAATTAAAACACAATGTTTTATTTCAAATTGTTATTTATTATATTTAAAACCAGGAAAAGAACTTTTAGAAAAAACAAAAGGTTATCATAATTTTATAAATTGGAAGAAATCTATTTTTACAGATTCTGGTGGGTTTCAACTTAAAAATCCAAGTTTTTTTATTTCAATGAATGATAAAGGAGTTTGGTTTAAATCTCCTTTTGATGGATCTAAACATTTTATGTCTCCTGAAAAAGTAATTGAGATGCAGAATGTTATTGGTTCTGATATTGCAATGATATTAGATGATATGCAAGATGCTAATCTTTCAAGAGAGGCTTATGAAATTGCAACTGATAGAACTATAGCTTGGGCAAAAAGAGCTATCCTTGCACATAAAAATAAGAAGCAAATGCTTTTTGGAATAGTTCAAGGTGGAATCTATAAAGATTTAAGAGAAAAATGTGCAAAAGAAATAAATAAACTTCCATTTGATGGTCTTGCAATTGGTGGACTTGCTTTAGGTGAGCCTAAAGAATCCATGCATAAAGCAATTGATTATTCTTTAAAACATTTAGATGAAGAGAAAATAAAATATTTAATGGGTTTAGGATCTCCAGAAGACATTATTGTTTCAATTGGTAAAGGAGTTGATTGTTTTGATTCTATATATCCTACAAAAATGGCAAGACATGGTTTTATTTTTACAAGAAAAGGTCCTATTCTTTTAAAGAAAGCAAAATATAAAGATGTTTTTGAGCCTATTGAAAAAGATTGTGATTGCCCTACTTGTAAAAGGCATACACTTGCATACCTTCATCATCTTTTAAGACTTGATGAGCCAGGTGTTAAGATTCTTTTATCTATTCATAATATTAGATTTTTACATAGGCTTTTAGAAGATTCTAGAAAAGAAATAGAAAAAGGAACTTTTGAGAGTTTTCAAAAGAAATTTTTAAAAGAATATAAAAAAAGAGATTAAAGAATAGTTTTTAAAAAATAAAAACTATCTTAAAAATAATTTTGCTATTTTATATTTAATAGATCTAAAAAAACCTTTAGTCTTAATCTCAAGTTCTTTTGTTTTAAAAGCTTGATTAATTTCTGTCATTGGATCTTCTGCTTCTAAGATTCTATTTATTACTTCTTCTTTTCCTGTAATCCAGACATTTACGTTTTCAATATTTTCTTTTGTTACTTTATATTCTTTATTTTCAAGTCTTTCAATAAAAATTTCTAAAGGTTCTTCAGTTGTTTGAATCTCAATTTTCATTTTATCATTTTTAATTGCATTTTGTGCAATTTTTGGTAATTGTTCAATGTTGTTTACAAAGTCTACTTTTACTTCGTCTATATTGTTATAATAATATCTAATATCTTTTGATTCTGCAAAAACCATTGTGCTATTAAATATTAATAATCCTAAAGTTATTCCAAATAATATATTTTTATAGTTCATAAAGTATTTAAAGCTTCAAAATATTTTTAAATAAGATTGTTTTCTTTAAATGAGAAATATTTTTGATTTGTAATTATTAAATGATCTAAAAAAGTTATCTCTAAAAGCTTGCAAGCTTCTTTTATTTTTGTCGTAGCTATTTTATCTTCTCTTGAAGGATAACATTCTCCTGAAGGGTGATTGTGTGCTATGATTATTGCTTGAGCATTTTCTTTTAAAGCTTCTTTTAATATTTCTTTTTCAGAAACTAAGGTTTGATTATCTGTTCCAATAGTTATTATTTTTTTTGAAATAACTTCGTTTCCTTTTAGAAATAGTGTGATTAAATGTTCTTGTTCTTTATTTTCAATATCATGTCTTAATATTTCATATGCTGTTTTTGGAGAATAAATTTTTTCTGAAGTTTTTATATTTTTTATAGATATCCTTTTGTAAAGTTCTATGATTGCTTTTATTTGAGAGGCTTTTACAATACCAATACCTTTTATCTTAAGAAGTTGATTAATTGATATATTTTCAAGATCTTGAAAAGTATATTTTGAAAGAATCTGGTTTGATATATCTAAAACATTATATTCTTTTGTGCCTGTCTTTAGAATGATTGCTAGAAGTTCGCTATTTGATAGACTTTTTTCTCCATCTCTTGAAAGTCTTTCAAGAGGTCTGTTTTCTGGTGCTATATCTTTTAATCTCATTTTTTTAAAAAGAAAATAAATATTTCTCTCCACTAATAAATATACTTAATCCTTTATTTAAGGGAGGGGAAAAAAAGGTCTTTCCATAAAAGAAAGTACCTTTCTAATAGATGCATATTTCTAAATAATATATATCCTTTAACAAATATATCTCTTTTCAAGCAGGGGGTAGCTGGCCGAGTAAATTAATTTAGTATTTAAATCTCTTTTCATAACTTTTATGATTAAACCATTCTATAATAATAGATATAATTTTAATTTGATCACTTTTAATTGTGTATACTAATCTCCATCCATTAAATAGATTATATTTCCAAAGGTTTGTAATTTTATATTTTTTAATATATTCTTTTGACCATAATTTTTTTGAAATTTTAATTCCAGAAGTAGGATCTTTTTTAAGAGTTTCAATTGCTTTTAGAATATTTTTATACAAATCATGATTTTCTTTAAGGTTTTCAAAATTAATTTCTAATTCTCTTGAAACAAATACAACATAATTTTCTTTATCAATCATCTTAATTTAACACCTAAAGATAATATTTTTGAAATATTTTTTTTATCATATATCCAAATTACAATATTATCTTTATCAATAATAATCTTACTAGATTCTTCTAGATATTCAAGAATTATTTTGTATGTCTGATACATCATTTTTTTAGGTATTTTTTTCCATAATTGATAGATAGTATACTGAGAACTATATTTTTTAATAGCATTTTCAACCATTAAGATACTCTCAAGCTTTGGACTATGATATTTTATTTTTTCTTTAGGCATATTATATAACTTTATATAAGTTAAATTTTTAAATATTTTTATTTGCCTAAAGTATATATTAATATGTGTTTTAAAAAATATATCTCTTTTCAAGCAGGGGGTAGCTGGTCGAGTAAATTAATTTAGAGCTTTTTTTAATTCTTTTTCATTTGGTAAAAATGTACTTAATTTTTTAGGAATTTTAGATAATTTGTATTCTGCTATTCCTAATGGATATTTATTATTTAATAAAGCATATTCTACTATTGTCTTATTCTTAGATTTACATATTAATAATCCAATAGTTTCTTTATCTTCTTTTCTTTTAATATCTTTATTTATTATATTTATATAAAATCCTATTTGCCCAAGATATTCAGGTTTAAATTCAGTAATTTTTAATTCAATTACTATAAATCTTTTTAAAATATAATTATAAAATAATAAATCTATATAAAAATCTTTATTTCCAACATTAATTTTAAATTGTTTTCCAATAAATGCAAATCCTTTTCCTAATTCTATTAAAAATTTAGATATATTTGAAACAATAGATTCTTCTAATTCTTTTTCATTAAATTCTTCTTTTAAATTTAAAAAATCTAATATATAATTTTCTTTAAAATAATTTAAAATAAATTTTGAATCTTTTTTTGGAAGTGTGTTTAAAAAATTATTGTTTATGTTTTTTTTCTTGCATATAAATTTAATTCTATTTGATGTTCTAATAATACTTTAGACCATAAATTATTAATTGATTCTTGAATATAAAAAAGTGCTTCTTCTTTATTTTTAATTTTATCTAGAATTAATCTTATTTGATTCCAAGGTAATTGTGCCACAACTTGTGGCACATTTTCTGTTTTAAAAAATAAATAGAATTTTCTCATATAAAATAAATTTCTTCTCGAAAAACCTTTTACATTAGGGAATTCTTTTCTTAAATCTTTTTCTATTTGCCCAATTAAATTTATTCCCCAATTACTTTCTTTTTGTTTAAAATAAATTTCTTTTCCAAGAGTGTAATAAAGATTAATTAATTCTGAATTTACTTTTAATATTGCATTTTGTCTTGATTTAATAATGTTTTCTTTAATTTTAGAAATAAATTCTATATATTCTTTATTAAATATATTTTTTTCCATATCTTATCTATTCTAGATATATTTTATATTTTTACAAAAATATATCTCTTTTCAAGCAGGGGGTAGCTGGCTGAGTAAAAAAGATTAAATTTTAATTTCTATAGCCAATAACCTACATTAACATTATAAACTCTTTCTCTCTTAAATATATTATTAAATATAAAAAATAAGATTATATTATGAGATATTCACATTCTTCCATGGAGACTTTTAGAAATTGTCCTCTTCAATTTAAATATAAGTATATTGAAAAAGTAGATATACCTATTAAAAATAATATAGAAGCATTCATGGGTTCAATGGTCCATAATACTTTAGAAAAATTATATACAGATCTAAAATATAATAAATTATTGTCTTTAGAAGAAGTATTAGATTATTACAATAAATCTTGGACAGATAATTTTTCATTTGATAAAGTAGAAATTATAAGAGAAGGTTATACTGAAGAAAACTACAAGTCTTTAGGTCAAGATTACCTAAAAAATTATTATAATACTTATAAACCTTTCAATCAAGGAAAAACTATTGGCCTTGAAATGCAAGTAAATATTTCTTTATATGATAAAGAAAGACAAAAAACTTATGATCTTATAGGTTATATTGATAGACTTTCTTTAGTTTCAGATAATCATATAGAAATTATAGATTATAAAACAAATAATTCTGCAAAAACTCAACAAGAGGTAGATGTTGATAAACAACTTGCTCTTTATTCTATAGCAATTAAAGAAAAATTTCCTTTTGTTGAAAAAATAGATCTTTGTTGGTTTTTTTTGTCAGCTGGTATAAAACAAGTTTCAACAAGAACTGTAGATGATTTAGAAAAATTAAAACAAGAAACAATAGAAATTATAAGAGAGATTGAAGATTCTAAGCAAAAAAATAATTTTCCAGGTAAACCTTCTGCTCTTTGTGATTGGTGTGCTTTTAGGTCAATTTGTCCTTTTAAAGCACACGATGTTATTACTAAAAATCTTCCAGAAAATGAATATTTAAAAGAAGAGGGTGTCTTTTTAGTTGATAAGTATCAAGAATTTACTGAAAAAAAGAAAGCTTTACTTGAAAAAATTGATCCAGAGATTGAAAAATTAAAAGAAGCAATAATTAATTATTCTAAAAAGAATAATTTAGAAAAGCTTTTTGGAAAAGAAAAATCTTTAATTGTAAAAGAATATTCTTCTTTTAAAATACCTGAAAAAAAATCAAAAGAAAGAGAAGAACTTGAAGCTCTTTTAAAGGAAAATAATTTTTGGCCTTTAGTTTCTGATCTTTCATATATAGAAATTTCAAATCTTATAAAAAATGGTTTTTTTGAAAGTTCTTTTAAAGAAAAGCTTTTAAAATATTTAAAAGAAGAAAAAATAAATAGACTTTACTTAAATAAAAAATAATTTTATTTATTTCTCATAAAAAACTCTAAAACTTCTTGTTTAGTTTTACCTGTTTTTT
>JAQVRT010000034.1 GCA_028700905.1 Candidatus Iainarchaeum sp.
ACTGCTCTTGCTTTTATTTTCTCTCTTTATGCTTATAGAAAAGCTCCTTTCTATATTTTAGATGAAGTTGATGCTGCTTTAGATGATTATAATGCAGGAACTTTACTTAATTTTGTAAAAGAACTTTCAAAAGATACAACTATTATCTCTGTTTCTCACAATGGTGCCTTTGTCTCTGGTGCAGATCAGATTATTGGTGTAACTTTAAAGGAACATACTTCTGTAATTGGTTTAAATTTAAAATAAATTTTAGATAATTATATGCTATATTAAATATATAGATAATTAATCTTTATAGGTTGGAGTTATCTTTATTCTGGAGAATGCTATATACTTTAAGGTATGGAGAAGAAAGTATGGAAGTTATAGTTTTTTTAATATCTATTATTAATCACAAGAAATATAATAAGGTTTTTAAATATAAGTAATTTTTTAACTATACATAATAAATAGATTCCTTTATAAATCTTTTTCTTCTTAAGATATATAATAACAAATCCTTACAGTTAATAAGTTAATCAAAAATTAACTTCATTTAACTAAGATGATCTTACCTTCTTTTTCACCTTTTTTCCCCAAAAAACTTTAATAAAAATTTTATAATAAAAAAATATAAGGAGATTTAAAGAATTATGAAAAAATATATAAAAAATTTAATGTTTTTTATAGTATCTTCAGTAATCATAACTTTAGTTTTCTCAAGCTCTCTTCAAGGCTCAAATTCAGTTATCTCTCTTCAAAATAACGTATACTTAACTGATAAAGCTATTGAAAAAGAGGTTGTTTTATACAATTTTCTATCTGAAGCTGTATACTTTGATATAAAGTTAAATACTTCTCCATTTACTTCAGATCTTTCTGTTGAAAAGGTACTTTTACTTCCAAATGAGTATAAAACAATAACTTATAAGTTATATCCTTTGAATAATTCTTTATCTCAAACTTATACTGCAAGTATAGAGACTTCTTTTGCAGGTAATAGATTTGTTGAATATTTTACAATAAATCAAGTATTTAATAAAGATTGTCAAGATTTATCTTTAGATTTATCTTATGATAATTTAGAAGATGGTTCTATTAACTTAAAAATGTTATTTAGAAATTCTTCAAGTGAAAATAAATCTATAAAAATTACAGATATTACAGGTGTTAATTTAACTGAAGAAAAAGAAATAAATGTTTCAAATAATTCAGAATATTTATATAGTACTATATATTCAGAGTATGAAAATAAAATAAATGTAATCTACACTTGTAATAATTTAATATTTAATAAAGAAATTAATATTTTAGAAAATAATCTTTTGTCAGGTTATTTTTCTCTTAAATTTATAGGAGATTTTTTAGATTCTATATATTTTAAAATACTTTTAGTTGTATTTTTAGTTGTTTTAGTTTTATCTTTCTCAACAAGATACATAAGACATATAAATAAAAAATAAGGAAAATGATTAGATATGAATAAAAAATATTATTTATTTTTTGGAATAATTTTAGTGGTTTTAGCACTTTTAAGTGTAGGTGTTTTTTCAGAGCCTATAGACCAAATAAATGTTAGTTTTGAAAAAGAAAGTTATTCTATGATGGATGATGATACTTTAAAAATAAATTTTACAATTGAAAATAATAATTCAACATCTCAAGAAGTATTAGTGTATACTTTCTGTGATGAAGATGAACTTGAATGTGATTTTTCAAAAGTTTTCACATTTAATCAATTTTCTTCAATTGATAGTTCATTTACTATTAAATCTTTAGATGATGGTTCTTCAGATGTTACTTTCTTTGTAAAAGATATGAAAACAAACAGTATTAGAGATTATTCTTTAAGAATAGATGTTGATGATGATTCTGAAGATGGTAAGTTTGAAGTTGATTTATCAAGAACTTCTTATTGTAATAATAATGCACAAGAAGTAATTTTAACTTTTGAAGATGTTTCAATGAATGATTTCTATAATCTTTCATTATCAAGTGATACAATTGTTGCAAATATTAAAGGTGGAAATAATAGATATTTAAAAGACGATGTAGAAATTCCTATTCAAATAGAAACTTTTAATGCAAGCACAGGTAGTCATTTAATTACTTTAACAATTTCAAATGATGAGATAACTTCAAAGAAAACATTTAATGTTTATGTTTCAGATTGTCAAGAAGTTTTAACTCCTGATTTTACAGTAGTTGGTGTTCAATCAACAACTCATTTACTTACAAAAGGAGAAGAATATACTTTAGATTTTACAATTAAAAATACTTCTAATAAAAATAAACATATTTTTATATCTCAAGAATCAGATAATTCTTTAGAAATTTCTTTTTCAAATAGAGAAGTTAAACTTGCTCCTTATGAATCAAAAGAAGTATCTATAACTTTCTTAGCAACTCAAGAAATTTCTTCAGGAGATTATCCTGTAAAGTTATCTTTCTTTGATGAAAGAACAACTACTACTAGAGACTTAAGATTTTTAGTACAACCAGAAAGTAATCTTGAAATAAGACTGTTACAATCTTCTTTCCTTTTAGAGATTGGTAAATCTTATAATATTACTGCTGTTGTTGAAAATAAAGGAGATGTTTTAGAAACTATATATTTTGATTTTATTTCTTCAAATGATATTAAAATCAATGATATGACTGAAAGAGTTACACTTTCTCCAAATACAACAATGACTGTTGTATTTAATGTTTCTGCTGGTAGAAATACTGTTGAGAAAAGCTCTCAAATTGAACTTATTGCATCTAATCAATCTAACTTTTCTGAAAGATTTGTTTTAAATGTAACTTCTTTTAGACAAAAAGATATTTTTAAAATTGAATTTTTATCTTTCCCTAAAGAACTTTCAGTTGATGTTAATGGTTCTAAAGATTTTTCATTTGAAGTTTATAACTTTGATGATAAAGATATAACTATTTCAAGAATAGATATTGTTGGTCTTCCTCAAGAAATAAGTTATGAAATTGATCAATATACATATATTCCTAAAAAATCTTCAAGAGTAATTTCTGGAAAAATTATTTCAGGAGACATACCTGCTCAAGAATATGAAATCAGTTTTGTTTTCTATAGTAATTCTGGAGCTGTAACATCAAAGCCAGTAACTTTAAAAGTTAAAGATGCTTTAGTAGAATATAATGATGACGATGTAAACCCTATAACAGGTTTCTTTACATTATCTAAATCTATTTTACTTGGGATAATATTTTTAGCTTTACTTTTAATAATTCTTCTTTCAACAGGAGTTATTAAAACAAAACATAAAAGTAGTGTTAGAAGTTAAATTTACTTCTAACCTTTTTTTTGTTCTAGAAGAATCTTCATATTTTGATTCATCTTTTCGATATTTTCATCAATTACAGCAATAAATTGTTGTTTGAATTTATCTATTTCTTTTATTTTATCTTTTAATTCATCAACAAGTAGTTTACTTTTTTCTAAACTGTTTTTATAGTTTTCAATTTCAACCATTTTATCTTTAAACTCTTTAGTTATTGATGCTTGATATATTTTTAAAGATTGTTCTATTTTTGTATCAACTGACGCTACTAGTTCTTCTTCAAGTTTTCTAAGTTCTATAAGTTTTTTCTCTATTCTTTCTGGATCTGTTTTTGAAACAACTTCTTCTTTAATTTGGTTTAATTCTTTAAGTTCGTTTTCAATTTCTGATCTAATTGCAATTTTTGCTTTATGTAAAAACTCTGTTTTAACAGTTTCAAATCTTTCTTCATATCTATTTGCAAGTTTAATCTTAAAGTCTTCAAGTTCACTGATCTTATCATATATTTTTTTAGGATCAATTTGTGTTTTTATATCTTTTTGGAACTGTATTAATTTTTTAATTTCTGTTGCTAATGTGTTTTGAGTATTTTTAACAAGCCCTTCTGTTATTTTTGATTGAAGTGCAAGAGTACTATTAATTTCTTTAATTTTTTCATTAAGTTTAACAGTTGTTGTTGTAATTATTTTTGAAAGACTTTCTTCTGTTCTAGAAACTATTGAGTCTGTTCTTTTTTTAGTCTCTATAATATTATCTTTTAAATCTTTTTTTAATGATTCAAAATCTTTTGAAAGTTCTTGTATTTTTCCTTTATCATCTTCAATTGTTTGTATTTTATTATTTATTTTTGCTTCTGCTATTTTTAATTTTGCAACTTCTGTTACAATTTTTGCATTTAACTTATCTGTTTCAGATGAAATAATTTTACTGGTTACTTGTTTTGTTTCTTGTTGTGTTTTTTCTTGATATTTTTGGATATTATCCATTTCATTTTCTATTTTTAATTTAATTGCATCTTCAATAGATTTTTGTTTATTTTCAAGTTCTGTTAATTTAGAGTTAATTGTTGCAAGAAGTCCTTTTTGCCAAACATCCCCAGTATTATTTACTTCTACTTGGTTTGGTTTTTCATTTGTTGTAACATATTTTTTATATAAATCTTCATTTTCATCTTCTTGATATTTTTTATAAAGATCAGGTTCTTCTTCTTTTTTTTCTTTTAGATCAATATCAAAACTTAATTCATCATTTTTTTCTTTTAAAGATATATTTTTTAATTTATTTAATTCTTTTGAAGTATCATCTTCTAAAATATCGTCTTCAGTATCGTTATTTATTGGAGAATCAATTATTTCTCCTTGATCATCTGAAAAGAAATCATCTGGTATTTCTTCTTTCTTTTTTGGAGTTGTTTCTTTTGTTTTTTCTTTTTTAGGTTTATCTTTTATTTCTTTAATTTTTGTTTGAAGTTCACTTTCTTCTTTTTCTTTGCCAGAATCATCTATTAATTTAGCACTTTCTTCAGGAGATAGACCTATGTTTACAAGGTTTTCGATTATTTCTTTATCAGGCATACCTAATGATTTTAATTTTCTGATATTTTCAATAATTCTTTGATCTGACATAATTTCACACTATGTTTTTTAATTTATTAATTATTTCTTTTGTAACTTTTTTAATTACTTGATTACCATTTATTTTTATTAATTTATTTTTTTCTTGATAATGGTCAAGTACTTTTTTAGTTTTCTCAAAATAAATTTTAAGTCTTGTATTTATTACTTTTAAAGTATCATCTTCTCTTTTTCTTAAAAGTAATCTTTTCACACATTCTTTTTTAGGTAAATCAATGTATACTATACCTAAAAAATTATGATTTTCTTTATAGATATAATAATCAAGAACATGAGTTTGATTTAAAAGTCTTGGAAAACCATCTAGAATAATATTTTTTGATTTAATTTTATCTATTTTTTCAAAAGTAATTTTACATGTTATTTCAAAAGGAACCATTTCTCCTTTTTTCATCATTTCTTTTACCATTTTTGATTCTTTGTTATTTTTTTTAACAAATTCATGTAAAAGATCTGATTCTGTGATGTGTACATATTTTTTTTCTTTTGCAATTATTTCTGCTTGAGTACTTTTACCACTTCCTTGTGGCCCTAGGAAAATAAGAATGTTTTTTGCCATAAATATCTATCTTGATTGATTTTTCTATAATAATATATAAAACAAATATAATATAAATTTAAGTATACTTATATATTTGTAATATTGCAATGATTTAAAAAGGTTTGGTATTTATGAATTTCTTAAATGATAACAAAAAGTTAATTGAAAAAAATTTAATTTTTGTATCAACCTCTTCAAAGTTAGCAATACCACATGTTATTGTTTGCCAAGATTGTAAAGTTTTTGAAAATAAGCTTTTAATAACAGATAATTATATGGAAATAACTAAAAATAATATTTTGGAAAATGACAATATATCTTTATGTGTAGGTTCTTTAAAGAATGGTTTTCTTTATATCTCCGGAAAGGTAGATTATAAAACTTCTGGGAAATATTATAATTTTGTAAAAGATCTAAAAGAAAATAAAGGTTTTCCTTGTAAGGGTGTTTTGGTTATAACCTGTAAAAAAATAAACTTTGGTAAATAAAAGGCCGGTAGCGTAGCCAGGATAACGCACAAGCCTCCTAAGCTTGGGATCGTGGGTTCAAATCCCACCCGGTCTGTAGCCTTTCGCCAGGCTAGCGAGCGGATAAGGTTAACGCACAATATTTAAAAATTACTTTACTTTTTATTAAATACTTTTAAAAACTATTTCTTACAATATAATATATATTATTTAAATAAATATAAAAAAGTGATTATAAAATGTTAAGAACACATACATGTGGACAATTAAGAAAAGAAAATGATTCTCAAGAAGTAATTCTTTGTGGATGGGTATCATCAGTTAGAAAAGCTGGTAAGAATATAATGTTTATTGATTTAAGAGATAGATATGGAACTACTCAAGTAATTATTTTAAAAGATTTAATTGAAAAATTAGATTTTTTAGATTCTATAAAACAAGAATATGTTTTACAAATAAAAGGGAAAGTACAAGTAAAACCAAATCCAAATCCAAATTTAGAGACAGGAGAAATTGAAGTTTTAACTGAAGAAATTGAAGTTTTAAATACTTGTCAAGAACTTCCAATTGAAGTTACTGGAAATCTTTTAGCAACTGAAGAAACAAGACATAAATATAGATATCTTGATTTAAGAAGAAAAGAAATGGTTGATAATTTTATTTTTAAACAAAAAGTAATTTCTTCTTTAAGAAAATTTTTAGATTCTCAAAGTTTTTTAGATGTAGATACACCTATGCTTTGTAGAAGTACTCCTGAAGGTGCAAGAGATTATATTGTTCCATCAAGAATGAATCCAGGTTTATTCTATTCTCTTCCTCAATCTCCTCAAGTATACAAACAATCTTTAATGGTTGCTGGATTTGATAGATATTATCAACTTGCAAAATGTTTAAGAGATGAAGATTTAAGAGGAGATAGACAACCTGAGTTTACTCAACTTGATTTAGAGATGTCTTTTATTACAAAAGAAGATATTCAAAATATTTTTGAAAATATGTTAAAAGAAGTTTTTAAAGATGTTTTAAATATTGATTTAAAAATTCCTTTCCCACACATAAGTTATAAAGAATCTATGGAAAAATATAATTCTGATAAACCAGATGTTAGAAAAGATAAAACAAATAAAGATGAATTTGCTTTTGTGTGGATTGATAATTTTCCTTTATTTGAACTTAATGAAAATGAAAATAGAGTTGTTTCAGCACATCATCCTTTTACACAAGCAACAGATGATTCTTGGAATAAATTAGATTCTTGTAAAACAAAAGAAGATTATCTTTCTCTTTTTTCAGAATCTTTTGATCTTGTTTTAAATGGTGTAGAATTAGGATCTGGAGGTATGAGAATACATGATTCTGATAAACAAAAAAAGATATTTAATATTTTAGGTCTTTCAGATGATGAAGCAAGAGAAAAATTTGGTTTTCTTTTAGATGCTTTTAAATATGGAACTCCACCTCATGGAGGTTTTGCAATTGGTATTGATCGTTTATTAATGCTTTTAAAAGGTAAAGATTCTATTAAAGACTTTATTGCATTCCCTAAAACAAAATCTGGTATTGCTTTAATGGAAAATGCCCCAAATACAATTTCAGATAAACAATTAAAAGAAGTTTTTATAAAAGTAGATCTAGATAAATAATTTTAAATTATTGTTCTAACTAAATACTCTAAGTGCTTTTAAAACAAGTATTTAGAGTTCTTTTTTTCTTTATTTCTTGTATTCTATTTTTAAACTATTTTTAAAATAAGGGTTTTTAATATTTTATTATATTTGATTAAATATACTATGGTTAAGTATTTAAATCTTTACTCTACTTTTTAAGTTGGGATTAAGTTTAAAAACTAAGTCTATTCTTTTAAATATATATCAATAAATCATATTTTTTTATTGATAGTTATTTGGAGGAAATGGTCATTATGAATAAATCATTTATTACAATGGGAAAAAGTTACGATGATGAGGATTTTGACGAGGAAGAATTTGATGAAGATTTTGAAGAAGATCTTA
>JAQVRT010000004.1 GCA_028700905.1 Candidatus Iainarchaeum sp.
TTGTTGAAGAAGGGGTTGCACTTGAAAGCACAACATTAATTGGATCTTCTAAATTTATAGAACTATCAGGAGTTGCAGTTACTGAAGATACTGTATCATAAGAAACTGTATAAGTTCCAGAAGCAATATTAGAATAAATAGAACCTTTTAAAGAAACTGCTTTTATAGTAGTATTTGAATTAATTGAAACAGGAGAACTATATAAATAAGATGATGAATCAGGATCACTACCATCTAAAGTATAATAAATTAAAGAACCAGACTCATTAGAATTTAAAGAAACAGACAGAGGAAATTCAGAAAAATTAAAAGAACCAGGTACAGGATTAAAAACTGGTCTTGAAACAATTGAAGTTTTAGCCCCACTATCTTCCCAACTAAAAGAATATCTAGAAGATGTTTTGGATTGATTATTTTTTGAAACTTCTATAGATAAATAATAAGAATCACCACAAGAACCATTACCTTAATCAATATCTGAAACAATTAAATTATTTGTAACTAATGGATTTAAATTATCTTCAGGAATAATATTTCCATCTAAAATAACAGTATAATCTCCTTCATTTAAAACATCATTATCTTTATTTTCAATAATTAATTTATAAGTACCTTCTCTGGATAAAGGTTTCCAAGAAAAAGACAAAAGCCCAATTTTTCTTAAAGTACCTCCAACATCAATAGTTTCACAGTCTAAATAATTAGCTTTAACAGAAGTTATTGTTGGGGGTAAAGGACCATCGGTTGAAGAAGAAACATTATCAACTTGTTCTGATGCTGAATCTCTAGATTGTCCACCTAAAGAAACTAAAATAGTTACAATAACAACAGCTACTAATACACCACCACCTATTAATATTAAAGTTTCTAAACTTCCTTGACCTTTTTTAGATTTAATAGAATTTATCATTTTTCCCAAATTAAATAATTGTATATAATTAAAAATAACATACAAAATATTTATAAAGGAATAGATTTTTAATTATCATCTATTTTTTCTTTAGAATCTTTATTTTTATTAGATTTTTTAATTAAACTATAAGGATTAGCCTCTTCTTCCTGAGAAGAATCTTTTTGTGAAGATTCTTCATTTAAAGACTCTTCTTTAAGTTTATTTCTTTCTGTAAAGAAAAACATAAAAGTAGTTGTAATATTTGTTAAAAAGATTACAAGAAAAGTTATTGGTAAAAGAATTAAAGTATAACTATTAACAAGCCCCATAGCAATAGGGTAAGTTCCTAAAACAGCAGCAGCAAGTCCTCTTGCATGAAGAGATAAAATATATCTTGTATCTTGCTTAATTGTCTTATCTCCAGAAAAAACATATATGGATAAATATCTAGAAGCAATTGACACAAAAATTAAAACTGCAGAAATTAAAATAATATTTAAAGTTACAGAAGAAAAATCAATTATAAGCCCTAAATAAATAAAGAAAAATGCTTTTATAAATAAACTAATTTCTGCTTGAAATTTATAAACTTCATTTAAACTTACAACATTATCAAGACTTAAAGTTTTCATTTTAAATATTTTTAAAATCTCATTTGAATTACCTAAAACTAAACCAAAGATTAAAACTCCAAATGCTCCATTTCCTTTCGCATATTCTATTAAAACATAAATTAAAAATAGAAAAGAAAGAGTTAAAAGATAATTAAATTTTCTAATAACATTAAAATCTCTTAAAACCTTTGTCCAAACAATTCCAGAAACTGCACCAATAACAGTTGCAATTGCAAATGCAGAAATTATATTTTGAGTTACAAACTGAACACTTGATTTTTGAGTTACAATTATTTCAAAAAGAGTTATAAAAACAATAATACACAAAACATCTGTAATTGCAGACTCTAAAGTAATTAAAGTTTTAGTTTCTTCTTTAGATTTAGAATTCATAACTAAAGGAATTACCACAGCAGAACTTACACCTCCAATTGCAGAACCAATTAAAAGTGCATAAATTGCAGGTATTGAAAAAATATAATGAAGTAAAACTCCAGAGAAAAGAACTGTAAAAAAGAAAACTGCAATTGTAAACATTGTAGCTTTTCCAATCTCTCTTAAAACTTTATAGAAATTAAGATGAAGTCCACCTTCAAAAAGAATAATAATTAAAGCTAAAGACCCAAATAAAGAAGACATACTTTTTAAAATTTCAAGTTGAGAATTAGTAATAAGGTTAAATACAGAACCAATTAAAAAACCGATGATTAAAAGAATAGAAATATCTGAAAATCTTGTCTTTTTAAAAAAAAGATTCCCAAAGAAAGCAATTAAAAAAATTGCAGAAAATATTAAAAAAAATGTATTTGGTTCAATCATGGTTTATTATCTCTTTTTATTATTTATTTTATTATTTATTTTATTATCTATTTTATTATTTATTTTATTATTTATTTTAAATTTAAATATATATCTTTTATTTATTATATTTATAAACAGATTTTTAAATTTATCTAAAAATTAATCTTTAAAACTATCATAAACATTATTGATCTTAGAAATGATTTTATCTTGAAAAGTTTTCTTATTTTTAGTTAAATCAATATTATTTTTCTTAAATTCATCAAAAAGATCCATAATAGTTTCATAACAATAACCTTTAGAAATTAAAAAAGAATAAACTTGATCTTTTGTAATTGAGTCTTTATAGTTTATAAATAAATTATATAAATTTCTAATAATCTCAGCCTTATCTTCCTTAAGTTCAGATCTATGATGTAATTTACTTGAAATTTCATCAGTTATATTTCTTTCAAATTCTTTGGATTTATTTAAATTAAGTTTAATATTTTTATAATAATCCCAATCATTAGAATTAATTTTTTCAACAGTTTCTTGAATTTCTCTAATTTGATTAATTTTTTCTTTTAAAGAAAGCACTTCTTTTTCTTTATTTTTAACATCTTCATAAAATTTTAAAATATTCTCAATCTCTAAAGAGACATCTTTAAAAGAGGCTTTATTAGCTTGAGAATTAAAATCTTCATTTGATTGCATAATTAAATCTTTTAAACCATAAGAATCTTTTTTTCTAGAATCAATTATTTCTACAATATCTTTTTTTTTAAAACCTTGTTTTGTTAAATTAAAAACAACATCTTTTATTTTTTCTCTAAGTTCATCTCTCTTACTAAATGTAGAGTTTATTTCATTTTCACTTTCAGTTAAATCTTTCTTACTATTAATTAATGCCTTTTTATTAATTATTACAAGATTAATATAAAAGCTTGAAGGGATCTTAGAAGACAATCTACTTTCAAATAAAAATATAAAAAATAATAATAAAGAAATAGAAATTGGGAAAAATTTAGTTTCTCCAATAATATTAAATAAACTAACTTTTGTAATTATAAAATAAACAATTACAGAGATTAAAAAACCAGAAATTGTTAAAACATTTTTTGTAAAGCTAATATTCTTTAAAATTTTATAAACTTTAAAAGCAGCATCAGAATCTAAACCAACTGTTTTTCTAATAATAAAAATTGAACCATCTTTATCTGAAAGATCAAGATTATAGAAAACTTCTTTAAATCTACTAATCATTTTTTGAATATTTTCTTCAGAATCATCTAAATTAATTCTACTTATAAGTTTTGATAAATCTCTTGGAGAAGAAATTAAACTATATAATTTAGTTGTAAGTTTATAGTTAAAAAAACCAACTATAAATAAAACAATTAAAATAATTAACGAAAAGATAAATGGAAGAGAATTATTTTTAGAAATTCCAAATACTTGGAAATAATATAATATAGAAAATATTAATGAAGAAAGTAAAATACTTAATATCCAAAAAAACAATCTACTTTCTTTTTTAAAAGAATAACTCATAATTATCTAATATATATTAGTTAATTAGATTTATAAAGCTTTATTTTTAAAAAAAAGTGGAAATGGCAGGATTCGAACCTGCGACCTTTGGTGTATAAGACCAATGCTCTAACCAGACTAAGCTACACTTCCAAAATAATAATATTTTTAAAAAAGATACAAAAATTAAACTTCTTTTGAAATATTATTTTCATTGTTAACTTCAATTTCTTGAGAAACTTCTTTAAATTCTCCAAATCTTCCAAGATTAAGTCTTAAAGATTTTTTAAATTCTGAAGAATAAAGATTTTCAAAAGAATAAACCTTACCTTCTTCTAACTTTTCTATAGATAAATCCCACAAAGTAAGATAAACAACTCCAGTATCATCACCAATTAAAGCTTCACAAACTTTATGTTCAATTTCATCTAATCTTGAAACTACTTTTCTTATTTCAGTCTTTGAAATAACTTTACATAAAAGACTTATTTTTTTTTGGAAAGGTTTTATATCTTTTACTTTCATATATTTATCAAATTTATAAAATAATAACTTGTTAAAATTTACAAGTTATAAATATTTATAGAAGGTAAGAGTTTATATATTTTTCTTTTTTAAAATCTACATTAAATTGTTTGGCATTCCTTGAAAACCTTGCCCCTTATTCTTTGAAGAAGCTGCAATAATATCATCTATTCTTAAAATCATTTCAACAACTTCAAAAGAAGAATTAATAATTTGGGTTTTAAGGTTTAATGGTTCAATTACATGTAATTTTGTCATATCTTCTATTTTACTATTAATTACATCTACCCCATAACTTTTATTATTTATATCTTGATGTATACTTCTTAAAGAAACTAAAGTATCAATTGCATCAAGACCAGAACTTTCAGCTAAAATTTTTGGAATAGATTCTAAAACATCTGCAAATGCTTCAATTGCAAGTTGTTCTCTTCCTCCAATTGTTTTTGCATAATTTTTAAGTCTTAAAGAAACTTCTATTTCACAAGAACCTCCTCCAGAAACATATTTTCCTGATTTTAATGAAGAAAGTACAGCACCAATAGCATCTGTAATTGTTCTTTCTGTTTCAGATAATACTTGTTCTGAAGAACCTCTTAAAAGAATTGTAACAATTCCTTTTTGTTTAGGATTTTCAATAAACAACATGTTTTCTCCAGAAATTTTCTTTTCATATACTTTTCCAAAGAAACCTAAATCTTCTTGTGACATATCATTTATTCTTGTAATAATCTTTGCACCTGAAGATTTTGCTAAAATCTCAATATCTGATTGTTTAACTCTTTTTATTGCAGAAATACCAGCTTTTGAAAGATAATGTTCTGCAAGATCATCAATTCCTTTTTGACAAAAAACAATATTTGTTCCAGTTTCAATTAATTTATCAACCATTTTTCTTAATTGACTTTCTTCTTGTTCAATAAACATTTGAAGTTGTTCAGGAGAATTAATTTGTATTTTAGTATCATTTTCAGGCTCTCTAATCTCAAGAGCAGTATTTAAAATTGCAACTTTACAATTTTCTAAAGATTTTGGCATTTCAGGATGAACAATCTCTTTGTCAAGAACAATACCATCAATTATCTTTGTTTCAGAAATTGAAGATCCAATCTTTTTTTCAAGTCTTATTTTATCTCTATCAATTTCTTTATAATTTGTTTCATTTAAAATCATTAATATAGAATCAACAACAGCTTTTGATAAATAATCACTATAATCTGACGCTTTTCCTGTCATTGAAGTTTTTGCAATATTTAATAAAAGTTCTTTATCACTTAAAGAAATATCTTCTGAGATTTCTTGATAAAAAGAAATTGCTTTTTCAGAAGCCATTTTATATCCTCTAATTATTATTGAAGAATGTATATTTTCATCAAGTAAGTTTTCAGCTTTGGAAACTAACTCTCCTGCAATAATAACACTTGAAGTTGTACCATCTCCAACTTCATCATCTTGAGTTTTTGCAAGTTCAACAAACATCTTACCTATTGGGTGTTCTATTGACATTTCTTTTAAAATTGTAGCACCATCATTACTAATAGTTACATCTCCAAGTTCATCAACAAGCATCTTATCCATACCTCTTGGACCTAAAGTAGACTTTACCGCATTAGCAACTGCTTTTGCAACAAGTATGTTTATTTTTTGAGCATCTTTACCTCTTTCACGTCTAGTTCCTTCACCAAACATGGCGTTATTTTGTGTTTGAGAATCAGTCATAAAAATCACCTTCTTTTTAAATAGGTTTTTTGTTTTTTTTTTTTTAAGTTAAAAAAATATTTTAAAAAAAATAAAAATAAAAAAATTCCATCTATTCATGGAATTTTCTTTCAACATCGTTAACTAAGACATCACAATCTGCTTTAATTTTTTCTAAAGCTTTTATGATTCTTATTTTTTCAAGTTCAATTGTTTGAATATTTTCAAAAGTTTCTATTGCTTGCTTAAACATACCATAATCAACATAACTATAATCAAATTCGTTCATTTTCTTACAAATAGTTTCAACTATTCTTCCTAAGAAAATATTCATTTCTTTTTTAACAACAGATTTTATTTGCTTATTTTGATCTAAACTCTCTCTCATAAGTCTTACAACTCTTGCATTAGGGAAAGGAAGTTTTTCATCATCTTCATCTAAAGTTTCATCTTCATCATCAACTAAAGATGCATCTTTATTCTCTAAAACTTCTTGATCATTTATTTGTTTTTCAACTTCACTCATATTTAAATACCCCTTTCATTAATTATTAAAAACACTATAATAATATATGGTACAAAGTATTTAAATAGATTATTATTAACTAAAAAATAGCACTAAAATAAAAAAAAAATTAATAGTCAGAATCGCTATCATCTGACTCATCATCCCATTCATCATCCACACGAACTTCTTCTTCTTGTGAATCTAATTGGTCTTGTTTTTTCTTTTTAGGATCTTCATCATAATCAAATTCTGAAAAATCATAATCAGAATCTGATTTTAATACATCTTGTATATTTTTCATAAATTATCCTCTTTTTTTAAAATCTATATAAAAATAGAAAGTGGGAATGGCAGGATTCGAACCTGCGGCCTCTCGATTATCAGTCGAGTGCTCCAACCAGACTAAGCTACACTCCCTTTATATATTAATTTATAAAGAATAGTATATAAAAATATTTCTATTATTAAATATTTAACTTAATAAAGAAATAAAAACCCTTCCTTTTTAAAATATTAATATAAAAGAAATATTTCTTTGCTAAATAAAATAGTCCGGTAGTGTAGTGGCCAAGCATGTCAGGCTTTGAACCTGGCGACAGGAGTTCGAATCTCCTCCGGACTATATTTATTAAAATAAACTAATTGTGATAAAAAATGGTATTTGGATTATTTAATAAAAAAAAAGAAAATAAAGAAGAAACTGAAAAAAGAATAGATTTTTCAAAATCTAAATACCCTGAAGAAACATGTGCCCTTTGCAACCAAAAAGGTTGTGATAAAAAATGGGGTGGACAATACTGGCATAAGAAATGTTTAAGATCAACCAAAGGTATGGCAAAAGGAATGATCTAAAATATTTTATTTTTTAAAACTAATTTTATAAAAAAAGAAAAAAAAGATTTAAGAATATAAATAATCCTTAATCTTGTTCTTAATAACATTAATATTTGTAAGATAAACATTTAAAGCATTTTCAAGTCTTGAAGCTTCTAAATTAAATTCTTTTGCTCTACCTGCAATTAAATATTCTTCATCTTTTTGTTTATCAATAATTTCAAGTTCTTTTCTAACAACAATATATCTTTTAAGAGTCATAGCATAATAACTATAATTATCTAAAAGATCACTATAAAGTTTTCTTGTAACATCATCTTTATAGATTTGTTTTCCTTCAAAAGTAAATTTTCCTTGTTGTCTTGCCCCTGTTTTTTTACCAGATGCAACTTCTGAAACTACTATATAGTGTTGTTCAAGCCAGTCAATAGATTTTACTCTATAGTTCTTTTGTTCTACTTGAACTACTTTTGGTCTTTTAATTTCAGAAATAACAGACTCGTCAATTTCAACAACTTCTGTAACTCTTGTTTTCTTAAATAGTTTAAACATATCTTAATCACCAAAAAAGCATAAATATAAAATTTATATATATAATGTATAAATATATTTAAAAACTAATGGTTATATGTAAACCATAGAAAAAATAAAAAAAAGATAAAAAAACAAACTATTTTAATTAAAGATTAAATTTTTTTGCAAGTTTATTTTTTTCAATAATCTCTTTAAGACTAATAGCAAGTTCATTTGGGGATAATGAAACAACTTCAAAATCACAAAGTCTTGACCAAGCAACATCCCCTTTATATCTTGGCAAGATATGGAAGTGTAAATGTTTTATACTCTCTCCAGCAACATCACCTATACTACAACCAATATTATAACCTTCAGGTTTCATAAAAATATTTAAAGCATAAACTGAAAGATCAATCATATTAAATAATTCTTCTCTTTCTTTAGAAGTTAGATCAATAACTTGATTTACATGTCTTTTTGGAATTACTAAAAGATGACCTTCCCCATAAGGATATTTATTTGCTTGAAGAAATATTTTTTTACTTGAAAATATTACCTCTTCTTTTGGAGCTTTACAAAAAATACAAGTTTTAGGATTTTTACTTTCTTTTTTAGTATTTGAAGTTACATATTTTTTTCTCCAAGGAGCATAAAGAATATCATGTTTAGCCATAAATAATTCACATTTTTATTTTTTTAAAAATAAATCTAATCTTTCTTTAATTGTTTGAGAGATAATCTTACCATCATATTTATTTTCAGTTTTAGACATTACTCTTCCCATCAATAAACCTAAAGATCTTTCTTTTTGTTTTAAAATAAAATCTTTATTATCTTCTATTACTTGATCAATTATATTATTTAATACATCTTTAGATAAATCTTCTTTTTTATTTTCTTGAATAATTCTTTCTAAATCAAGAGGATTTTTTAAATATTCAATAAACACATCTAAAAGTTTATTTTTATTAATTCTGTTAAACAAATCTTTTGTTTTAAAAAAACTAATTAATAAAGAATCATTTATATCATCAAGATCTAAGACACCTTCTCTTGAAGCTTTAATTAAATCTTCAAGTAAAAATACTGAAAGAGTTGTAGGATTAATCTTATATTCAGAAACTATTTTTTCAAAAATTGGTGCAAAATTATTAAGTTTCATTTTATCTGCAAGTTGTGAACTTAGTTTAAAAGTATCAATATATAATTTTTTTCTATCTTCTAAAGATAAAGGAATTTCTTTTTTAGCTAAATCTAATAATTCATCATTAAAAACAATTGGTGAAAGATCAGTTTCAGGATACATTCTAGAAGAAGTTGAAAGAGGTCTTTGATATTCTGTATTTCCTTCAACAGTTGAAGCTCTTGTTTCTTTTAAAACCCCTTCTTTAAGTTTATTAAGTCTATCTTCAATTACATTTTTAACTGAAGAAATTTCATTATCAGAAGAAAAAATAATAATAAAAGAATCATTTTCTTTAACAGAAAAATCTTTCTTTATAACTTCAACATCTTTCTCTGTAATTCCATAATTTGGAAGTTCATCTAAATGGAAAAGACCTTTTAGAGTAGTTCTCATTTTTAAAACACTTGCAATTTCAGTTCCAAGTCTTCTATTTGGTTGGATTTCTCTACCTAAAAAACCTTTAAAGCCAGGAAGTAAAAATAAATAAGCATTTTTATTTTCTGAAAAAGATTTTAAAACAACTTTAGAACTTGTATTCTTAAAATAATCATTAATAATAATAGGCTCTAAAGAAAAAGAAGTAAGATTTTTTTCAATAACTTCTTTTTTAATATCTATTAAATTTAATTGACGAACAATCTCTCTGTTAATAATTTCAGGGATTAAATCAAGATCTTGACAACCTTTAATCTCTACTCTTGAACCATCTTTAATAGAAATGTTAATGTCTTGCCTGATTGAACCTAATCCTCTTTTTGTTTTACCAGTACTTCGAAAGAGTTGTCCAAGATATAATGCAACTTCTTTAACTTGTTCAGGAGTATGCATATCGTGCCATGCAACAAGTTCAATTAAAGGTATTCCTAATCTATCTAAAGAATAAGTTACAACAGAATCTGTTTTTTCAATAGTTCTTGCAGCATCCTCTTCTAAAAGTATCTTATCAATTCTAACTCTTCCAAAACTAAAATCAAGATAACCATCAGTTGAAATCATTGTAGTTCTCTGAAACCCAGAAACATTTGAACCATTAATTACTTGTTTTCTCATAACATGAGAAGTATTTACAACAACAGAATTTGTTAAAAAAGAAATAACTAACGCAATATTTAGAGCATCTTTATTAATATTTAAAGGAGGTTGAGAATCAGTTTCAACTAAACAATTACAAGAATTATAAAATAAATATTTAAAAATTTTATTTTTATCTTGCTCTTCTTTTGCAGTAATATCTAAATCCCCAGTTTCAGAAGAAACTGCTCTTAATTGTCTATAGATTACTTTATCAGGTTTTAAATCATCATTAATTAATTTTGAAGGACAATTACAAAATAATTTATTTGTGTTTAATTGTTGATGTAATTCAAGACCGCACATAAGGCCTAATTTTTCATAATCTAAATTATTTATATCAATCTTAGTCATAATAAATCATATTAATAAACATTATAAAACTTCATCATAAAATGAAGGAACTTCTTTAGAAGTTATTTCTCCAGAAATATTAGTTTTAAGATATCTAATAATTTCTTCTTTTGTTTTAAATTTCTTTAAAGCAACTGAAAGTTTTATTTGTAAAACTTCAGGTAAAATGTCATGAGAATCTAAATATTGAACACCTGCTTGAGAAAGATATCTTAAATTTGAATAAACTTTATCATTAACTCTTCCAAAAAGACATTGAGAAGACATGACAACAATTAAATTAGATTCAATTGCTTTTTTAATATAAGGTATAAACTGATATTTTAAAGGAAGAATAGATTCATTATTTTCTGCAGTTGGAACATGACCTAAACCAGTTCCTTCAAAAATAATTCCTTTATAACCTTTTTCAATATACCAATCAATAATAGAAGGATCAATATTTGGATGTATTTTAATAAGTGCAACTTTTTCTTCAAATTCTTTATTTAATAAAGGAATTTTATCTTTTGAAAAAATTTCTTTTTTTAAAAAATCTATTTTCCCATCAGAAAAAACTTTTGCATAAACAACATCATTTACAGGTATAAAAGCATCTCTTCTAGAAGTATGCATTTTTCTAGATTTAACAGCTTTAATAACTGAACAAAAATCATCATTAATAGACCCATGCATAACAGTAAAAACACCAGGTATTTTTTCCTTTACAAAACGAGCCGCACAAATAAGATTTAAAGAGCCATCAAAACTTGCTCTATCAGGAGATCTTTGAGCTCCAACTAAAAGAACAGGTTTATTTATGTTTTCAATTAAAAAAGAAAGTGCACTTCCAGTAAAAGATAAAGTGTCTGTACCATGAGTTATAATAATCCCATCAATTGATGGATCATTTAAATATTTAAAAACCACTTCAGATAAAACTAACCAATCTTTATAGTAAATATCTTCAGATGCTTTTCTAAAAGGAGATTCTATTTTTTTAATATTAATAATTTTTTCAAGTTCTGGGGTTGTAGAAATAATTTCTTGAGGAGTTCTAGACATTGTAACTCCTCCAGTCACATAATCTACATGTGTTCCAATAGTTCCCCCTGTTCCAATATACACAATATTTGGAAGAGAAGAATTTTCTATAAAATCTTTAGAATTAACTTTTCCTAAAGATACCTTAGTATCATCTAAAGAAAAAGAAGAGATTTCTTTTAAATAAACACTAATATTATAACCATTATCTAAAAGTTTAACTTTTAAAGAATCATTTAATATTTCTACCAAATAACCTTTATGAGTAATCTCTTGTTCATTTACTTTTCTTTTAATTTCTATGATTTTACCAATATCGTCAATTGTTAAATTATTCATTATATATCACATATATTATATTATATCAAAACAAATATAATTGTTCTTTTTAATTAAACTTACAATTTGATAACTGCTTTCTTGAAAATACAAAATTATGTCCTGTATATATCATTATAAAAATAATTATTGAAGAAAACACTTTACCAATTAAATAATAAACATTAAAAACTTCAACAAAAACAAATATCAATAAAACGCTTAATACAAAACCAGATAAAGAAACTAAAAAATAATTAAATAAAGCACCAAATAATTCAGATTTATTTAAAGGTTTATATTTAAACGTAAATATAACATTTAAAAAGAAATTATTTAATATTGCTAGAAAATATGCAATTACTGCTGATAATAAATAAAAAATATTAAAAAATTCAGTAAATAAAAGTAAAAATGAAAAATCAATAATTTCTCCAGAAAGTCCTATGACTAGATATTTAAGAGTTTTTTTATTTCTGTAAAACAACTTAAAGTCCATTAACCAATAATAGATTTTATAGATAAAAGAAGTTTTTTTATAAACTATTAAACTATTAAAAAAACTAGGTTTTTTAAGCTTAAAGTCAGATAGCTTCGTTTGTTTCATGTTTGTTTCAGATAACTTAATTATTTTAGTAATTGTATATAAGTAATTATACTAAATATTATTTTAAAAAAGTAACTATACACTAATATTACATGGACAAAAAAATAATACCTATGCTTTATGATATTAAGAAATATCTAAATACAAAAAATCTTGATTATTTTGAAATAAGATTTGAAAAACATAAAAATAGAATTATAGATGTTGAAAATACTTCAACAAAAGAACTTATTGAAAAAGAAACTGAAGGAATTGGAATTAGGATAATTATAGATAAAAAAGTAGGTTTCTTAGCATTAAATGAATTTTCAAAATATAAAGAAAAAATAGATAAAGTAATTGAAAATACAAAAAGAATTAATAAAAAAACAGAATTTAAAAATTATTCTACAAATAAAGGAAAAGACATCTTAAAATATAAAGATTTTGAAAGTATTTCAAATTCTCAAAAAATAAAAGAAATTAATGAAATTAATAAAGAAATATTAAAAACAAGTAATAGAGATATAAAAATACTTAATTCAGAAATAATTTATAAAGAAACAGAAATTGAAAAATACTTTTTAACAAACCATGCAGAAATACATCAAAAAAGACCATACACTGTTTTTTATTCAAAAATAACAGGTAAAAAAAATTATCAAATAGAAACTAATGTAGATAGACTTGGAAGTATCGGTGGTCTTGAACTATTTAATAAAGAAGAAAAAATAAAAATGGTTCTTGAAAATAGAAAAACACTTCAAGAATTATTAGAATCAAAACCATGTCCTGCAATTACAACAGATATAATTTTAAGTCCAGATGTTGGCGAACTTTTAGCACATGAAGCTATAGGACATGCTTGTGAAGGAGATTTTTTAATAGATAAAACAACTGTTCTTAAAAAAGGATTAAAAGTATCTAAAAATCCAGAAGTAAATATTATAGATAATCCAGAAAAAAAAGATTTTGGTTATTTTAAATATGATGATGAAGGAATTAAAGCAAAAAAAGTAGATTTAATTAAAAACGGAGTTGTAAATGATTTTATGACAGATATTACAACTGCAACAAAATTAAATGAAATTTCAAATGGATCTGCAAGAAGTGAAAATTATAATTTCCTTCCTATAGTTAGAATGAGTAACACATATTTTAAAGAAGGAACTACAAAAGAAAAAGATATGCTGTCAGATTATACTGGATTTTTACTTAAAGGTTTTTCAGGTGGAGAAGTAGATACAAACATAGGTACATTTATGTTTGGTATAAGACAAGCTTATGAATACAAACATGGAGAAATAATAAATAAATATAAACAAGCATCCATTTCAGGAGATATTTTAAAATATTTAAATAAAATTACAGAAATTTCAAATAAAATTGGAAACTTTGAATTTGGGTATTGTGGAAAAAATGGGCAAACTGCTTTTGTTAGTGGAAGTAGCCCCTTAATTAAAATAGAAGATGTTATTGTAGGGGGTACAAAACATGAATAAAGAAGAAATATTTAATTATTGTAAAAATATTAGTAAAAAAGAAGAAATTACTTTTAAATATATAAAAAGTGAAAGTGAAAAGGCAGAGTTTAGAAATTTCTCAATTGAGAATTATAAAATGAATAATATAGATAAATTATTTATAAGAGTGATTGATAAAGGAAAAATTGGATCTTATAGCATACAAGGAATTACAAAAGAAAAGATTGAAAAAGGAATTAAAAAAGCAAAAGATATTGCAAAAAATAAAAAATCAGAAGTTAAGTTTGAAAGTTTTGGTAAAGATGTCAATCATAAGCAAATAAAATCTGATTTCAGAATAGAAAATGTAGATTTTTCAAAAAAATTAGAAGAAATTAAAAAAAATTTAACTAAAGATAAATATATTCAAGGATATCTTGGAGGAATTTCAAAAAACCATATTGAAAGTTTTTTTATTAACCCTTATTTTAGTAAAGAAAATAAAAAAGACTTTGTTTCATTATCATCATTAGTAATTACAAAAAATAAAAAAAAATCATCTGGTGACTTCTTTTCAATATTTACAAAAGAAGAAGATATTGATATTAATCAGACATTTATGCAGGCAAAACATAATGCATACACTCTTATGGACCCTGTAAATGGTGAAAAAGGAGAATATACTTTAATATTTACACCAGAAATTACAAGAGAATTTTTTGAATTTATTCTTTCAGGAACAAAAGGAGAAGCTATTGAGAAAAAAAATAGTTTTTTACATGATTCTTTAGGTAAAAAAATCTTTTCAGAAAACATAAATCTAAAAGAAGAACCTACTCTTGATTATTTTTTAAGTTCTTCAAAAATAGATGATGAAGGATTTAAAACATCTAAAAAAAATATAATTAATAAAGGAGTTTTTAGAAAACCTATATATAACCTTTATGAAAGTATAAAATATAATAAGAAACCTACAGGAAATGCATTCCTTGAGAATGGATTTGATCCAGAATATACAAATATCATACAAGAAGCAAGTAATAAAAAAATAGATGATATGATATCAAAAACTAAAAAAGGAATCTTAATCTATGAGATTTTAGGGTTCCACACAAACAAAATAACTACAGGAGACTTTTCTTTAACAATTTCTTCTGGAAAGGCTATTAGAGATGGACAATTTAAAGAAACTGTGACAAATTTAAATTTAACAGGTAATTTAAGAGAATTATTTAGAGAAATAGAATTTTCAAAAGAACAAAAGTTTTTTGGAAGTTCACTTTATAGTTTTTCAAAAATACAAAAAGTAAAATTAATATAGTTTTTATTTAGATGAAAATAAATCATAAAAACTATTAATTTTATTTACTAATTTTTCAGAGAAAGATATTTTTTTATCTTTCCCAAAAGTAATTTTTTTATCTTTAAATTTCTGTAAAACATCTTCTACAATCTCATAAGGATAACCATAATAAACTAATGTAGAAAAAACATCATTTTGAGAAGAAGTTTCAACTGTTGGTAAAAATAAGTGATATAAATAACTTATAAGTTTATCATATTCTTCATTTCTCTTATCGAGCAATTCTTTAATTTCTTTAGGATCTGCTTTTTTAAGATCTTTATACTTATTTGACATTATTGGTTCTTTTTTAAGTTTTTTAACTTCTTTTGAAACACTAATAGTTGACATCTTTTCAAGTTTTTCTTGTCTTTGAGAAATTTCACTAACTTCTTTTTGAAGTTTTGAAACTTCATTATAAATTTGATTAATTTGTTCAAAACTATCATGTATTTTTGAAAGAGTTAATCTTATTGCAGAATCAGATTTTGCATTAAATAAAACTTTTCCAGAATTATTTTTTTCAAGATTTAATTCTTTTTCAGACATTTCAATAAATTTTGAAATTGTAGATTGATCAACATCATACTTACTAAAGAAATTAGAAATAGCTTCTTTACTTACATCTTGAGATAAAAGAAATTTAGTTGCTTTTTGAATATTATCTAATAAACCTTTTTGTTTTTGATTATAATTATTTAACTTTTCTTCTTTTTCTAAAGATTCTCTTTTTACTTCTAATATTTTTTCTTTATTTATATTTATTAAATTTAAATAAAAAGAATCAGGCATTCTTGTAATTAAATAACCTTCTAAAACAAATAAAAGAAATATTATTACTGCAGATATAATAAAAACATAATTAGGAATAATATTAAATACTGGTAAACTACTTACAAAAAAATATAAACCTAAAGAAATTATTACACCTAAAGATATTGATAAAGTTTTTAATCTTTTTAATCTTTTTATATTTTTAACAATCCCATCTGCACTCTCTTTAGAAATACCAACATTTTTAATTAAATAATTTATAGAAATTTGAGAATAATTGCTTTTACTTATATTTCTTATAGCGTCTTTTAACTTATCAACTAATTGATCAATATTTTCTTCAGTTTTTTTAACATCAACTTCAGATAAAACTTCATTAAGATTGGATTTTCTGAATTTAGAATACCAAAAGAAAGGTATTTTTGAAAATAAAATACCAATTAAGAAAAATAATAAAATAATTATAAGCATTATTACATATGGAAGAAATTTAATTTCAGTAATATATGATAAAGAAGTAGAAGTCTTTGAGAAAAAATAAAAAATTCCACTGAATATTATACCAAATATCCAGAAAAATAATTTAGTTAAATTTTTGTTCATATTAATAATCTCTTTAAAATATATTTAAAATATTAATATATATTATAGATGTCTTTTTAAATGTTTTCTTAAAAAAAATAAGTAATATGGATATTGAAAAAATATATAAAATTCTTAAAAAAGAACTTAAAGAATATACAATTCCTCTTGCAGAACAAATAGAGATAAAAAGTAAAAATCCTTTTTATGTATTAATTGGAACAATGCTTTCAGCAAGAACAAAAGACCAAACTACTGCTAAAGTTTGTGATAATTTATTTAAAGAGATAAAAAATACAGATGATTTAATAAAAATTAAAATTGAAAAATTAGAAAAATTAATCTATCCTGTTGGATTTTATAAAACAAAAGCTAAAAATTTAAAATTACTTGCTGAAAAATTAAAAGAAGATTTTAATGATAAAGTGCCAAATACTATAGAAGAGTTAATTACTCTTCCAGGTGTAGGAAGAAAAACTGCAAATCTAGTAATTGCAGTATCATATAAAATTCCTGCAATTTGTGTTGATACACATGTACACAGAATATTTAATAGAATAGGCTATATTGAAACAAAAAACCCTTTAGAAACAGAAATGGTTTTAAGAAATAAACTTCCTAAAAAATTTTGGATAGACACAAATTATTTATTTGTTATCTTAGGACAAAACATTTGCTTTCCAAGAAATCCTAATTGTAAAAATTGCCCAATAAACAAAATTTGTTTAAAAAAAATTAAATGAATTTTTTATAATTTTTGTGAAAAAATTTAATATCTGAATAAATTTTTTTAACAACTTCTATATTATAAATCTTACCTCTAAAACCTTTATATTCTTTTAAAATTTCATTATTATCATAAACAGGATAATTAACACCGTAACACACTTTATTAAATAAAACAGAAGAAATACCATATTTTTCTATTAAATATTTTTTATGATTATAACTCATAGAGATTACTAAATCAAAAGATTTTAAATCAACTTTTGAAACATTCTTAGATAAATGCTTTGAAACATCTATACCTTTTTTAAAAAGTAACTCTTTAACTTCTAAAGCAATATTTTGTGGTTTTTTAGAAGTTACAGAAATACCTGCAGAATCTACAGAAATATTTTTAATATTATTTTTAGCTAAAAAATATTCTAAACAATATTTAGCACACATACTTCTAAAAACATTCCCACTACATACAAATAATATTTTAACCATAAAAATTACCATTATTTAAAAAATCAATAAAATCTTTTTTTGCCAGATTGTATTCTTCTAAAAGAAAAGGTAAATGTCTTTCTAAAAAATTAAAATCTGGATTAAATAATTTAGACACACTGTATCCATAAGAATTAAAAGCAAAATAATAAGAAGTTTTAAGAAAATTATTTTTTAAAAAATTACCTTTTTTTATTTTTTTATACTTAATATCAATAGTCTCTTTAATTATATAATTACAAACAAACAAAAATAATCTTTTAATTAATATATTTGGAATAAAAAAATAGTTTTTTTTATTAAAATAAAATTTAAATGTTTTTTTTAATAATTTTTTTGGATTTTTAGAAACACTAACTTTTGTTTTTTTATCTAAAAACATATCTAAATAAAACTCTAAAGATAAATGTTCAGGACCATCAATAAAACCAATTTTTTCTAAATAACCATGTATTCTTTTATCTAGAAAAAAGTGAGATAAAAAACCAATTGAAAAAGATCTTTCAGAAATATTAGATGAATTATTATAAAGTTCTTCACCAATTTTTATAATATCTTTATTTTCATGAAGATAAAGTGAAAAATTAGGTTTAATTTTTAATAATCTAATATAAAAAATATCTGGATAAACAACTCCATAATAAAGCGATTTTTTATTATATTTTTTAAAAAGATTTGGATACTCTTTTATAATTTCTTTTAAAAAAACAACATGTGTTTGCTGTAAAGCCAAAAATTATCCCTTTTATCTACATCCAATCTCTTTTAGAAAAGAATCCTCTAAATTTACATCATAATATACTTTTCCATTAATATAAACTGATGGAGAAGAACTAATATTATAATCAGAAATAATTTGATTTAAAATGGGAATATAATTAACATAAGGAAGAGCAATTGAATTTAAATTACATTCTTTAGTTAATCTTTCTAATTTTTCTGCAAAAAATAATGTTCTAGCATCAGACTCTGCTTTTTCTACACTAAAATCTTGAAATTCAGGATAGAAATATAAAATTGCTCTTTCTTTATTATATCCACATTCTTTTTCAATAGAATTATAATGAAGCCAAAGATTAATGTTTGTTAAAACAAATAAAAGTTTAGTTCTATCATCTGATTCAACAATTGCATTTCTATTTATTTTTTTTAATCTTAAATAAAGTTCACTATTAATATTAAGATAAGAATCTAATTGATTTTTTAAAACAGTACATTTTTCAGAATTACCCTCATCTAAATATTTTTTATAAAGATCATTTAAAATAATTTGTTGTTGTAAAATATTATAATCATCTTCAATTACTTTTCTTTTATGACTATCATAAAAATTAATTGCAGAAAATACAACAATAAATAATACTACAATAATTAAAAATGCAAACAACAATATATTATTGTTAAAAGTTTTATTTTTAATAAAAATTTTATCTTTTTTATTCATATAATTTCATCTACCACTTATTTTCAAAACCTAAAAACTCTTGTATTATAGATATTAAATATACAGAAATTAATAAATAGGTATATATAAATATAAAAAATACAAAAGGAAGGATATATCTATAATTTAAATTAAATCTTGTAATTTTAAATGCAAATAAAGCATATATCAAAAAAATTATTAAAGATAAGAAAATTACATAAATTGTTGATGGAAGCACAATACTACTAAAGTTTGGATATAATAAAATAGAATTTTTAAAAAATTCAGAAATTAAAAAATAAATAAAAATAAAAAATCTTCTTAAATAAATAAAAATATATGTAAAAATAAAAGCAACACCGATAGTTTGAACAAAAAAAGTAAATGGTAAAACAAACATTCCAAACACACTATATTTAAAGTTAAATAAAACATCTCTATGCTCATATATTGTTGCAAGTTCACCTCTAGACCATCTTTTTCTTTGTTTATACCAACCATTTAATGTTTTTGGAGTTTCTGTAAAACCATATGCAACTTCACAACATCTTATTTTATAACCTGCTTTAATTATTCTATAACCTAGTTCTTTGTCTTCTACAAAGTTATTAGTTGAATAGCCCCCTAATTGATCAAATACTTTTTTTTTCATTAAAAACATAGCACCAATAGGGATGTTAATAGAGTCCATTGCAGATAAAATTCTTTGATAAATACCCCAATTAAGACTATATTCAATGACTTGAACTTTTTCCCAAAAACTTTTTCTATTTTCAGGAACTAAAATTCCATTTACAGCAACTACTTTATTTTCTTCTAAAAAACCAGTCATTCTTTTTAAAGCCTTACTATCAACAATTGTATCTCCATCTACACAAAAAATATTTTCATCTTTTATATATTTTAAACCTTCATTCATCACAATAGATTTAGTATTTTTTGATTTTTTAAAATATTTTTTATCAATTACAATTTGTTTTACACCTTTTAAATTTTTTAAAAAAATACAAGTTCCATCAGTAATTACATAAACCTTAAAAGGGATAGGATACTCTAATTTTAATAAAGCTTCAATAGTTCTTTTAACAGGTTGAAAATTATTAAAAGCATAAGTTACAACTGCAACAGTGGGTGCTTTTTTAGGAAAAGACCTTTCTTTTGCAATATTTGGGTATAACACATATAAAATAATTATTAAAACTATTAAATATAAAAAAATAAAAGACATTATTAAAAAAATTACAAAACTTCCTTTAATAGAGATATAATAAAAAATAAAGATAAATAGAAAGATTATAAAAAAAAACATTCTTTTTGATAATTTAAAAGCCATAATAAAATTATTTAAAATTATTTTTTAAAAAATTATAATAACTATAATGATTTTGAGATTTTTCTTTAATAGATAAATCTTTTTTACTATAATTTATTAATAATGATTTAGAAGAATTAATTATTCCAAAATCATTCTCTTTTGTAATAAAACCTAAAAGATCACTATTTGTACCACCAGTAAACATAATAGATTCATTGTTTGGTATATAATCTATACCTAAGATATATTTATAAAGAATATCTTTAAAATCTAAATGAGATAAAAGAGAATTATTCTCTAAATAATCTAAATTATTTGAAACAACTAAAAAAGGAATATGATAACCTTCAGGAGAAATCATTTCATTGTAAGCTCTAGAACCATGATCAGAAGTAATAATTATTAAAGTATCTTCTAATAAAGATTCTTTTTCTAAAAAATCATATAAATTATTAAAATATTCATTATAATATTGAGTCCTTGATTTTTTTGTATCAATAATATGTTTATAACTATGACCATAAATAAATTCTTGAACTAAGAATATATTTTCTTCAGAAATTATTTTTTCTTTAACATCCTCAAAAATAGATAAATCTTCACATGAAGTTTCATAAGTAAAAAGTGAAGAACAATAATATTTATTGCTATTATAAACATCTTCTTTCAAAGTAATTATCTCATTCCAATTAAATGGAGTTGCAATATCTGGCTTTTCAATTGAAGATACCACAAAGAAAGTAGAATAATTATTATCATTAAAATAATTAACAAGACTAGGACTATTTTTTATTTTATCAAGATATATTGAATAAGTAGAATCTAGATATGCTTCAAAAGGAATAAACTGACTTGTAAGTAAAGTGTAAATTGCAGTCCTACTATCTTGATTTGAGGTATGATAATTTGAATAGAAATGAGTATCGTTTTTTATTCTTTTAAAAAAATTATTTTCTAAACTCTGACTATCTTTTACAAAACTAGAAAACATCCATTCTTCACCTATAAGTAGAATTATTTTTTTATACTTAACTTCTAATTTAGAATCAGGAAAAATTGAAGAATTATTACTAAATAAAGATAAATCTTTTGAATCATCCTCTAAAGGAATATAACTAAAACTATTTTTAAAATTTAAAACAACATCAGCATAAGGATTATAATTTAGATTAAATAATAAAATTAAAAATAAAAATAGAAATATTGAAATTAAAGAAAATATTTTTAAAAAAGAAGAGGATAAAAATAATTTTTTGTTTTTTAAAATAAAAAATGATAAAAAATAAACTATAAATAAAGCTAAAAAAACAATAAAGACTAATTTTAAAGAAATTATGTTTTTTAAAACAAAAATAATTGAATCTAATTTTATTTTAGAAATTAAAATCCCTCTTTGAGAAACATCATAAAAAAAGATATAATAAAAAGAAAAAAGTATAAAATTAAAAACATAAATTACATGAAACAAAATCTTTGAAAAAATATTTTTAAACAAAATAAAAACAAAAAAGATAAATACAAAGATTAAAATATCAAAAAAAGTTGTAATTAAAATAAGATCAAATTGTTTAATAAAAAATATTTTAAGTATAAATAAAGCAACTAGAGAAAACAGTAATAATTTTAACTCTAAAGTAAAAATATTTTTTTTAATTACCATATAGAAATTATGAAGAGAACTATTTTTAAACTAAAAGTTTATGTTTCTCGGCCAGCTACCCCCCTTGAAAAGTGATATATTTTATTTAAACATATTATATATTGCCTTTAAAGATAACTAAAAAGAACTGCCAACTTTTTAGATTATTTAGAATATTTGTGAAAATTATAAGTGAATAGATTATGGAACAACTATATTTAACAGAATGCGTGTATGAAGAAGAAAAACAAAGAATAATAAGCTATTTTTCAAAAGATCCTTATAGCAATAAATATGATTTTGTATATAAAGAAAAATTTAATCCTTATTTTTATATAGATCTTCCAAAAGAAATAGTGCAGAAACTATTATCTGATTTTAGAAAAGAAATTAAAGTTGAAAAAATTGAACAAAATAAAATAAAAGTAATTGCAAAAAATAAAGAAACTTTAAATAAAATATATAAGATATTATCTATATCGACTTCTAAAAACATATTAATATTAGATATTGAAAGAGAGTATTTAATTGAAAAAGAATGGAGTTATTATGATTTATTCATAATAATATCTAAAATAAAAATTAAAAAGATTGAAAATAATAATATAAGTGCAATTGTTAAAAAGTATATTAATCCTTTCTTAAAAGAAGAGCAATTAAAGTTAATTGAAAATCTAACTAAAAAATTACTTTTAAGCAATATATTAAAAATAAAAATAAAGAATATTAATAATCAAGAAATATTAAATAACTTCTTTGAAAATTTATATTTTGAAAATAAAATGATGTTAAATAACAAAATAAGCATAGAATATTTAGAGAAAGAGAAAAATATAAAACAAGGAATAAAGATGGATTTTTCAAATATTTGGCCATATCTTTTAACAAAAGACTTTTACAACATTGGACACGACACCTTAAACTGTGATTGTTGTAAGCCAAAGAATTATCTAGATATTAATGTATTATCAAATTCAATTGTTAAAGTAAGATTTAAAAAACAAGGATTCTATTTTATTTCAAAAGATCAAAATTGGGCTTATGAACAATTTCATAAAAATAATCTTAATAAAGAGAATAGACTTAATTTCAAGAAGAATAACGGCTTAAAAGAAATGCCTACAGGTCCTTTTTACAAAGGAGATTTTGCAAACATACCTTTAATAGATGCAATAAATTTAGTTTCAGAAGAAGAAATTGAAATTATTGATGATTTAAAAGAAATAAAATGGTATTGTTTAAAGAAAGAATCTTTTTTATCTTTAAAAATAAAAGAATATTTAAAAAGATTAAAACATTTAGAAACTTCCATAAATTTAAGTAATTCTTTTAATTACAATTATTCTTTTAAAAACAATTTAGACAAAAATCCTATGTTCATACAATATTTGACAGAATATAAACTAATAAACGATCTTATTGAGGAGATTCCAAAATTTATAGAACATAAAAACACTAAATTTTATGATTCTTTACTTGCTCAATCAATAAAATATTTAAAACTTGAAACCATTAAAAAAATAGACATAAATGAAAATAAATATTTAATAGACAAAGAAAAAGTAATTGTAAAAGAAAAAAAAATTATTGAGAAAATAAATAATTATTTTCCTCAATTAAACTTACCAATACCAAAACTAATAGTTAATTAGAAATTTACTTTGCAAGTATAATTTCAATTGCAGAAACTTTCATAGGGGTATTGTTTTCAGTTGTTATTTCTTCTGTAGAAATATTTATTTTTTCAACTCTTAAAGTGTTAACAAATTTATTTTTCACAATTTCAGAAACATCTACTGCTTTTGATATTGTTTTACCTCTTGCTTTAATAACAACACTTTCTGCACCTTGGTTAAATTGAGTAATAACTGCTAAAACATAAGACATAGTAACTTTTTTACCAATATATATTACATTTGTTTCAACAGATCCATTTTCGCTAGTCATATTTTTCCCCCTTTCATATTGGAATTGTATATGTACATTTTATATTAATATTATGAATAGAAAGTATTTAAAATATTAATTATTATCTAAAAAACATCACTATTTGTTAATTTTAGCATCAACTGTCTTTATTGTCTCTACAAACTTATCAATTTCTTCAAAAGTATTATAAAAATATAAAGAAGCTCTTGAAAGTCCATTTTTATCAAACCTTGTAACAATTGGCTCTGCACAATGAACTCCAGCTCTTGTTGCAATATTTGACATATCATCTAAAATTGCAGAAAGATCACTACAATCAATACCTTTAAGCCTAAATAAAAAAATAGGACTTTGTAAATTTTTATCTAAAGGATTAAATAATTCTAAATTCTTAATAGCTTTTAATTTTTCAATACCATAATCTAATAAAAGTTTATCTTGTTTTTCAATATTTTCAAGCCCAATATCAGATATATAATCAATAGCTTTTGAAAAACCAAAAACTCCAGAAATATTTGGAGTTCCTGCTTCAAATTTAAAAGGAATACTATTAGTACTAAAATCAGTTATTGAAACATTTTTAATCATGTCTCCACCAAACTTATAGGGCATAAATTTTTCTAAATTATTTTCTTTTGAAATTAAAAATCCTAAACCAGTAGGACCTAACATTTTATGAGCTGTAAATACTAAAAAATCACAATCAAGCTCTTTAAAATTTAACTTTAAATGAGGTGCTGATTGAGAAGCATCAATTAATGTTAGACAATTATATTTTTTAGATAAAGAAATAATTTCTTTAATTGGAATTATAGTTCCTGTAGTATTTGAAACATGTGTAATTGCAACCAACTTTGTTTTTGAAGAAAGCTTATCTTTAAAATCTTCAATATCAAGTGTAAAATCATCTTTTATTTCAACAAATTTAAGTTTAACACCTATTTTTTTAGATAAAAAAAGCCAAGGAACTAAATTTGCATGATGTTCTAAAATAGAAAGAACAATTTCATCATCTTTTTTAAAATATTGAGAATTATAAAGAGAATACATCACTAAATTAATTGAATCAGTACTATTGTTTGTAAAAACAACTTCATTTTCTTTAGAACCTATAAACTTTGCAAGCTTTTCTCTTGTTTCTTGATAAATTATAGAGGCTCTCATTGATAATTTATGTATCCCTCTATGAATGTTTACAGGAAAATCTAAATAATACTCACTAATTCCTTCTAAAACTTGCTTTGGTTTTAAAGAAGAAGCTGCATTATCAAAATAAACAATTTTATTTTCTTTTAAAACTTTAAAGTCTTCTCTAATTTTTAAAATATCCATAACTATATATTAATACAATTGCTTTAAATAGATTTTTATATGATAAATATATTATATATAAAGAAATATTTAAAATATAAAAAAAAGCTCGGTAGTGTAGTGGCCAAGCATGTAAGACCCTGGATCTTACGACAGGAGTTCGAATCTCCTCCGAGCTATATTTTTCTTAGATTTATAATAAAAAACAGGATTAAATATGAAAATTGGAATAGATATTGATAACACAATTGCACCTACATTTAAAACAATTATTAACTATTTAAATAAAAAATATTCTCTTAAAAAAAAAGAAGTTCATTCAAAAAAACCATCAGGATATGATTTATTTCATTCTGATTTTAATAGTTTTTATAATGATTGGAAAGAATTTCTAAATACTGAAAAACATTTATCAATGAAGCCTATTAAAGGATCTACAAGAGTAATTAAAAAATTAAGTTTAAAACACCAAATATATATAATTACAGCAAGAAATAGTAAAGATAAATTTCAAACAATTCTTTGGATAGATAAACATTATAAAAACAAATTTGAAGAAATATTATTTATTGATTACAAAGATAATTCTGGAAATCAACCTTTATTTACAAAAGGAGATTTAGTAAATAAATTGAAAATAGATGTTGTAATTGAAGATAATTTAGATGAAATAAAAGATATAGCTTCAAAAAATAAAAAAACAAAACTATTTTTATTTGATAAAAATAATCAATATACTTGGAATAAAAAAAGACCACTTCCTAAAAATACAAAAAAAATAGAAAGTTGGAAAGATTTTGAAAGAGAGATTGAAAAATTAGAACATAAATCTATTTAATAATAAATTTGAAAAATTCAGGAATTAATACAAAACTATTTTTATTTGTAAAAATTTTGGATAAAAATTCACTAGGATAATCCATGTTGCCATGTTCTTCTAAAATTTTATGAATATTTGAATCTTTTATTTTTAAAAGTAATTTATCTTGTTCTACAAAATTTTTAGATAACAAATATTTTCTTATTTTATAGTGAGTATTTAATTCTTGACGATATTTCTTTAGCAAAGTATTGTAATTTTTAAGAGATTTATATTCTTTAATTCTTTCATTAATTGCTTTAGATGCCATTTCAGAAGAAAGTAATCCAAAATTAACTCCTCCTCCAGTTGTAGATTTAACAAAACAAGCAGCATCTCCAACAAGTAAAACATTATCATTTACAAGATTTTTAATAGGTTTAGAAATAGGTAATATACCTGAACATTCATAAATCACTCTTTGATAATTAAGTTTATATTTTTCTTTAAATTTTAAAAAAGCCTCTTTAGGGTTTTTACCTAAAGAAACACCTAAACCTATTTTCGCAACACTTGATGATTCTGGAACAATCCATGCAAATAAACCTTTTGCAAAATCACCTAAATAAACAGAAACATTTCTATTATCAAAATTACCTTCAACAGTTACTTGATAAGTATGCACAAATTCAGAGTTTTTAACTTCAGGGAAAAAAGTCTTTCTAACCAAAGAATTAGGTCCATCAGCTCCAACTAAATAATCATATCTTAATTGTTCTTCTAAGTTAGTTTCTAAATCTTTAAAAGTTACAAAATTATTTTCAATAGAAATTACTCTTTTTCCAGATAAAAGTTCAACTTCAAAACTTAAGGCTAATTCTTTTATACTATTATCAAATTTTTCTCTATCAATAACATATGCTTTAACGTCTTTTGAAAGAACATCTATTTTTGCTTCTAAAGGACCATAGATGTGAGATCCATATATTTTATTTACTAAAAAATCTTTTAAAACTAAAAAATTTTTAAGCTTAAGTCTATTATAACCAGAAACATCAATTAGACCACTACAACACATTGGAGAACCACAAGTTTTATGTTCTTCTATAACTGTTATAATTATATTTGGATTTAATTTTTTTAAAAGATAAGCACAATAAAGTCCTGTTGGACCTCCTCCAACAATAATTATTCTTTTATCTATACCTTCAATCATATTTTTTCAAAATTATTTATTACTTCTTTTAACAGCATCTAAAATAAACTCATAGTTACTATCATACTTCTTTTTCTTTTCAATATCACTTTTATGTTCTTCTTCTTTTTCATCTACATTTTTTTCAGAAGTATTATTATCAAGTTTATTTCCAAGATATTTATTCATGGCATCCTTAGGTTCCATTTCTTTGAAAACATCTTCTTTTTTCTTACGACCAGAAGCAACCATCCAGATAACTAAAAGTAAAATTATAATTACTAAAAGAACAACAGCTACCATAAACAAAGATTTACTATCAATTAAAGGTTTTTCAAAATTTAAATCTTCTAAATTAACAGAACCAGTTAAAAGAAGAGGTGAACTATAAACAATTGCATCAAATTTTGTTAAAATATCAAAACTGGTAATTGGAGTTTGACTAATATATTTTGTTGTAAGAGATGAATTTTTAGGTATCACTAAATTATAAAGGATGATTGGATCTTTATCAATAACAACAATTTCTCTATCAAAATAAATGTTATCTGAAGATTTTTCAAATTCCTTAGGAATTACTTCAATAAATGAAATTATTTTATCTTCATTTGCATCATTTACAAAAATTAAATTACTTGAATAAAAATTTTGACCAGACACTTCAAAAACACTAAACTCTCTTGAGACTGAAATAAAGTTTAAATCTTGATTATTAACATCATAGAAAGATAAATTATCTGTCAATATATTTTGATCTAAAATAACTGTATTAAGATCAAAAGAATTATTTAAAAGATCAATTTCAATAGTTTTTGTTTTTAAAATATTTTCTTTAGGTAAAACGTCTAAAATTTCAAGTAAAGAATTATTTGAAGAAGTATATGTATTTACAGCTTCAGAAAAATTATTTGAATCTTCTAAAGATTTTGCAAGAACAACTTTATCTTTTGCATCAGAAAATTTATCTAAAAGCTCTTGAGAAACATCTAAAGAAATTGCTTGAAGAAAAGAGATTCTATCTTCAATAGTTAAAATATTTGAATTTATTTCAGCAACTAAACTTTCTTTTAAAACTAAAGCTTCATCAACATTATCAATTTCAAAAGAAATAATTTCTGTTTCATAATTTAATGCTTGATCATAAACTAAAACATACATTTTATGATTTCCATCTTCATAAAGAGTAGAATCAAGTGAACAAAGATAATCATTATTTGAATCTTCAATAAAACAAACTTCTTCAACATTATTTAATAAATATTGAGCTCTGAAAACATCTTCTGAAAAATCACTTATTTTAAATTCATATAATTTAGTTTCTTCAAAGAAATTATAGTCTGCTGTAAAAGTTGGAACTTCTGCATCTACTATAAAATTAAAAGTATCAGTTGTAGTTTCATTACTGTTATTTGTACCAGTTATTTCTAAAACAGAATCTCCACTTTCTTCTAAAGAATAATTAAAAGTTGTAATTAAGTTACTATAACTTGCAGAAATTGATTTATAAGGTAAACTTCCAACTTTAAGTCTAATTATAGGGGTTTGTTTTAATTCTTCACTACTTGTAATAGTAAACAAAACATTTCCTTTTTTTAAATAATAAACATCATCTACTAAATTTTTTGGACTTGCATTAAAAGTAAAAGAAGGTCCAAATCTTTTTGCAGTTCCAGAAGCAATAGATGAAAGATCAGATTCATTTAATGCTTCATCAATTGCAGATATTTTAAAATAAAAAGTTTTATCTTCATTAGGATTAAAAATATATTCTTCATCTGAAGAAGTCATATATTGTGAAGATTTAGAAACTGACTCAGATTCTGAATAATAAATTCTATACTCATCAAGACCACTGCCATTTACATCTGTTGAGCTTGTCCAAGAAAGCTTTAAGGAACCATTTGCTAGTTCTAAAACTTCTATGTTACTTGGGATTGTAGGAGCTTTTGAATCAAGTTCAAATTCAAAAGATTTTCTTGTTATTAAATAAGGGTCATCTTCACTTCTTGCCTCAACATAAATTATTTTGTCTCCCTGATCTGTATTACATCCATTTCCAGAAGTTATATTAAAACTATCATAAACTTCAGAAGTTCCTGAAACTTCTACCCATGAAGTAAAAGTTGAAGCATTACAACTAAACCTAACAGCATTAACATCAGAACCATACTCTAAATTAATCTCTGGAGTTACAGTATTTACAAAATCAGAATCTTCTAAATCAATATCAACATCAAGTTCAGGACCAGTTTTTATACTTGCAGTTACAACTGAACTATTATTTCCTGCATTATCAATTGCAGTAACCCCATAATAATATCTAGTATCATCTGATTTTGAAGTTGAATCAAGACAAGTTTTTGAAGCTGCTGCAGAAACTGTACAAATTAAATCTTGATTTGAAATTTCTGTAAAAGAAGAAGTTGATCTATAAACTTTATATTCTTTTAAACCACTTCCAGAATCAGTTGAAGTGCCCCAATTTGAAATTGTAACATTATTATCTACTGCTCTTGTAACTGTTGACACTGTAGGAGTTGTTGGAGATGTTTCATCTATCATTATTGAAAATTCTTTTTCATTTAAATTACCTAAAAGATCTGT
>JAQVRT010000035.1 GCA_028700905.1 Candidatus Iainarchaeum sp.
GAAACAACATATAAAAACATATTTATATATATAATATATATTAGAGAAATACATTTTTAATTCTTATTTAAAAAAAGGTGATTAACCCATGCCAAAAATTACAAAGAAACAAGAATTATGTAATAAGATGGTTTTAGAAATAATTTCTGAAGCTGATTATTTACTTGAAGATCAAACAATTCCAAAAAATGTATTAGGTGTTATTAGAAGCATAAAATCTAAACTTACAGATAATCTTTGTTCTCTTGAAGTTTCAAACATATTATATGAACTTGAAGAAACAATAAATACTGTTAATGCAACAGAATATAGATCTGTAGTTTGGAGCTTAATTTCAAAACTTGAAACTTTAAAAGAGAATATGAAATAAGAATATGGATAACGAAATCATAAAATATGCAAAAGAAAATAATTTAATTCTTACACCTGAAACATTAAAACATCTGTCTAGTGATAACTATAAAGAAATTTTAAATAAACTTAAAGAAAAAAATTTATTTATTGTTAAAGAAAAAGATGTTCTGGATGTTAAGAATCAAAAAGAAGAAAAAAAATATTTTAAAAATTTTTATATTTTAGATAAATACGATATTACTGGTAAAAATTATTCACAAGGAAGTATAGAAGACTTCCACAAACTATTTTTAGACAAATATGAAAAAATATCTAAAATGATTAAAACAAGACCAAATTTTGAATACACAACTATTGAACAAGCAAGATTACTTGTAAAAGGTAAACCAGCTGATGTTATTGGAATGGTTTATGATAAAGGAGTTAGTAAAAACGGAAATTTAATTTTAACAATTGATGATCCTACAGGACAAATTAAACTTGTAATCATGAATAAAGATGAAAATGAATTCTTTAAACACAAAGAAATTCTTTTAGATAATGTTTTAGGTTTTAAAACATCTCTACTTTCAAAAGACATGTTAATTGTAAATGAAGTTATATATCCAGACATTCCTTTTGAAAGAAAAACGCATAACCTACCTAAAGATGTATACCTAACAATAATTGGAGATGTGCATGTTGGTTCTAAAAAATTTAAAGAAAAAGAATTTTTAAAATTTATAGAATGGCTAAATGGTAATTTTGAAGATGAAAAAGAACTTACTAAAAAAATAAAATATCTTGTTATTGCTGGAGACTTAGTTGATGGTATAGGTGTTTATCCTACACAGTTTAATGAACTTGCAATTACAGATATTAAAAAACAATATGAATTGTTTGAAGAATATATTTTGAAAATTAGAGAAGATATTGAAATATTTATAATTTCAGGAAATCATGATGCAGTAAGACTTTCAGACCCACAACCTGCAATTACAAAAGAATATCTTCCAAGACTTTATGAAAAAGAAAATATTCATATTTTAGGATCTCCTGCCTGGGTTGTTATTGAAGGATTTAAAACATTAATGTATCATGGAGCTTCACTTCACGGAATTTACACAGAAATTAAAAATGCAAAAATGGATAAACCAGATACTGCAATGATAGAAGTTTTAAAAAGAAGAGATTTAATGCCACAATATGGAAATAGACAAACATTTGTACCTATTGAAAAAAATTTAATGGTTATTGAAGAAGTTCCAGATATTTTTATAACAGCAGATGTACATCATCATGCATATTCTAAATATAAGCATGTACACTTAATAGCATCCTCTTGTTGGCAAGACATGACAGATTTTCAAAAAGAGTTAGGACATGTTCCAACAGTTTCAAAAGCGCTTTTATTTAATTTAAAAACAGAAGAGCTTTTAATAAAAGATTTTTTAGAAAAAGAAATTTAAAAAAGAGAATAGTAAATGATAAAAATTACTGCAAGAAAAGATGTTTCTCAATATTTTGAAAAACTCACAGAAAAGATAAATAATCAAGTTAATGTTGCAAAAGATGCAAGAAAGACTGGAAGAGATATTGATACAGACATAGAAACATTTCCTGCACAAGGTATTGCTGAAAAAACAGAAATTTTAGTTGGACCAAAAGGAGTTTCTAAAATATATCATGAGCTATGGGAAGTACATAATCACGATAGATTTAAAGTTACTTTAGATATATTTAATCAAATTTTAGATGGAACTTTAGGTGGAATTGAAGATCCAGAAAAAAGATTAGAGCAAGCTATAAGAACTGCTTTAGTTATTCAAACAGACGGAGTTGTTGTTTCTCCCTTAGATGGACTTCCAGAAATAAAAATTTCAACAAATCCAGATGGTTCAAAATATCCAGATATTTATTTTGCAGGGCCAATTAGAGCTGCTGGAGGAAATGCACAAACCTTACCTGTACTTCTTGCAGACCTTGCAAGAAAAAAACTACATCTTGATAGATATAAACCTTCAAAACAAGAAGTTGATAGATTAATTGAAGAAAACATGATTTATCAATCAGATGTTGTTGTTAGACAACAAAGAGTTACTGAAGATGAAATAAGAGTTATTGCAGAAAATTGTCCTGTGTGCATTAATAGTGGTCCTGATAGTGATGTTGAACTAATGGTAAACAGAGACCTTGAAAGAATTAAGACAAATAGAGTTAGAGGTGCTATGTGCCTTGTAATGATTGATGGTGTGTATGTTAGAGCTATGAAAATTTTAAAAACAAGCAAAATACTAGGGCTTGATTGGTCTTGGCTTGAAAAACTAATTAAAGTTAAAAAAACTTCAGAAGGATCTTTTGAACTAAAACCTTCAACAAAATATTTAGAAGGTCTTGCAGCTGGAAGACCAGTTTTTTCATACCCTTTAGTTCCTGGAGGATTTAGACTTAGATATGGTAAAACAAGAACAACAGGACTTATGGCAAAAGCAATTAATCCTGCAACCATGTATATATTAGAAGAATTTGTAGCAGTAGGAACACACGGCAGAATTGAAAGACCAGGAAAGTCTTTACAGTATTTTCCATGTGATAGTATTGAAGGACCAATTGTAAGATTAAAAAATAAAGATGTTATAAAAATAAATAACGTTAAAGAAGCTTTGAAAAATAGAGATTCAATTGAAAAAATACTTTTTTTAGGAGATATTTTAATCAATGTTGGAGACTTTAAAAAAAGTGGACACCCTTTAATTAAAGCTGGATATGTTGAAGAAGAATGGCTTTCTGAAATGAAATATCTTTTAAGAAAAGAAGAAATTACAGAAGATGATTTTGAAGAACTTTATCAATTTTATAAAAATCCAGATCCCTATAAAGCAATAAGTTTAAGTTTAAAGCACAAAGTTTCACTTTATCCAAAATACATTGTGTATTATTCACTACTTGATAACGAAGAACTTAAAATATTAGTGGATAAATTTAGAACTGCTGAAAAAATATTTTTAGAAGATAGGATTATTGGTGCTAAAATAAAAACAAATAATGTTATTAAAAGCATTCTTGAAAAAATTGGTGTTGAACATAAATATCTTCTTGAAGAAAATAAAATTATTCTTGAAAAAGAAATAGCTTACCCTTTTTTAAAAACTCTTGGAGCACTTAATGCAACAAATCCTCTTGAAGAATTTAAAGAAGTTTTAGAAGATAAACAAAAAACAATTGTTGAAAAATTAACAATAATTTCAAAATTAAAAATAAATGAAAAAGCAGGAAGTTTTATTGGAGCAAGAATGGGAAGACCAGAAGCTGCACACGAAAGAATCCTGCCAGGTAAAAGTGCAACTATTTTCCCTGTTGGAGAAGGTTTTGGAAACAATAGAGATCTTTTAAAAACAATTGATTCTAAGAAAAACTATTCTGGAAGCATGGATATTAAAGTCAAAGGATATCAATGTGAAAGTTGTAAAAAAATAATGTTTACATCTTATTGTACAGACTGTAATCAAAGAACTAAAGAATTATATGAATGTAATAGTTGTAAAAAAATTAGTTTTAATAAAACTTGCCCAGTTTGTAATGAAGAAGGTAGAGCAAAAATAAATAATAAAGTAAATTTAGATGACCTTATTAAAAAAGCAATTGAAAATTTAGGAGTTGGAGTTCCAGAAACATTAAAAGGTTTTAAAGAACTTGCAAGTCAAGAAAAATATACAGAAGCTCTTGAGAAAGGAATATTGAGAAGTAAACATGGACTTTATGTTTTTAGAGATGGAACCATTAGATATGAAGCATTAAATGCAACCATCACTCAATTTAAACCTAAAGAACTTAATTTAAGTGTTGAAAAAGTAAAAGAGCTAGGGTATGTTATAGATTATCAAGGAAAAGAAATAAAAGATGAAAATCAAATAATTGATATTTTTCCACAAGATATTATTATTTCAGATCACACTGCAGAATATTTTTTAAAAATAACTAAATTTGTTGATGATCTTTTAGAAAGATTTTATAAAAAAGAAAAATATTTTAACTTTAAAGAAAAAGAAGAACTTATTGGTGAGCTTGTAATTGGACTTGCACCACACACTTCAGCTGGTATTGTTGGAAGAATATTAGGTTTTTCAAAAGCAAGACTTTGTTTTGGACACCCTTTCTTTATTACAGCTAAAAGAAGAAATGTAGATGGAGATCAAGACTCAATAATGCTTTTAATGGATGCATTACTTAATTTTTCTCCAAAATATCTAAGTAAAGGAAGAGGTGGAAGAATGGATGCACCTATTGCTTTTACAACTGTTGTAAATCCTTATGAAATTGATGATGAGTGTTATGAAATTGAAACTGCAACAGAATATCCTTTTGAATTTTATCAAAATTCTAAAAGATTTTTAGATGCTGATGATAAAAATTTAAAATATGTTTCTGATTTTTTAGGAACTGAAGATCAGTATACATGTATGAAATTTACACATGATACATCTATCTTTGATGAAGGTCCTAAAATGAGTACTTATCTTACAATTAAATCTATGCAAGATAAAGTTACAAAACAAGCAGAACTTCAAAAAAAGATAAGAGCAGTTGATAATAAAGATGCTCTTGAAAGATTATTACATTATCATTTATTTCCTGATATTATTGGTAACACCAGAGCTTTTGCTCGTCAAGGTTTAAGATGTATTAAATGTAATTCTAAGTATAGAAGAATACCTCTTTCAGGTATTTGTCTTAATTGTTCTGGTAAACTTGTAATGACAATACATGAAGGATCTATTAAGAAATATTTAGAAATTGCAAAAAATTTAATTAAAAAATATGAACTTAAGCCATATCTTTATCAAAAAGTAATCTTAGCTGAAGAAGATATAAATTCTCTTTTTGTTGATAAAGAAGAAATGAAACAAAAATCTTTATCAAACTTTTTTTAAAAAAGATTAATAAAAATAGATTTTTTTAATAATTTAAAAAAAATAGAAAAAAAACTTAAAGAAAAATTATTCTTTAAGCTCAATACCCATTTGGATATCAGATGGAACTTCAACTCTGATAACTTTTCTTAAGATTTTATCATCAGCCTTAACATCAATAATTCTTTTATGAATTCTTAATTGAAATTTTTGATAAGTCTCAGTTCCTCCACCAGAAACACCTCTTCTTGTAGGAACAACTAATTTTTTTGTTTTTAAAGGTATTATTCCAGAGTGTTTAACACCTGCTCTTTTTGCAACATCAATTAAGTTATTACAAAAGTCGGTGAGTTTTTCATAATCAGTGCTTGTTAAAACAATTCTTGCTGTCTGCATAAAATCTCAAACTCCCTTCTTTTAAAAAATATAAAAAAAGAAAAAAGTAAATTTTTAAAAATTTACTTCTTTACTTTCTCCTTAACTTCTATAATAACACCAGCAGCAACTGTTTTACCCATGTCTCTGATAGCAAGTCTTCCAAGTTGTGGATAGTCTTTGAATGCTTCAGCAACTAATGGTTGTGTTGGTTTTATTTTTACAATAGCAGCATCACCAGTCTTTAAAAACTTTGGATTCTCTTCTTTTGTTCCACCAGATTTTGTATCAAGTGTTCTTACAAGTTCTGTGAAAGTACAAGAGATTTGAGCTGTGTGTATGTGGAATACTGGAGTGTATCCAACTGTTATTGCTGAAGGGTGGTTTATAACAATTATTTGTGCTGTAAACTCTTCTGCAATTTTTGGTGGATTTGACTCGTGACCAATTACAGATCCTCTTCTTATATCCTTAGGACCAACTTTTCTTAAGTTGAAACCAATATTATCACCAGGATTTGCTTGAGGTAATTGTTCGTGGTGTTGTTCTATTGATTTTACTTCAGTTAATGTTCCTTCAGGATTGATGATTATTTTATCATTAGGTTTCATAACACCTGTTGAAACTTTACCAACAGGAACTGTTCCAACACCTTTGATATTGTAAACATCTTGAACAGGAAGTCTTAATGGTTTATCTGCAGCTGATGCTGGAGCTTTAAATTCATCCATTGCTTCTAAAAGAGTTTGTCCTGTAAACCAAGGCATTTTATCTGTTTTTTTAACAACGTTATCTCCCATCCATGCTGAAACAGGAATTACTTTATACATTTCTTCTTTATAACCAATTCCTTTTAATAATTTAGTTACTTCTTCTTTAACTTCATTAAATCTTGCTTCTTTGTATTCGATTTCATCCATTTTGTTAACAGCAACAATTAATTGGTTGATACCTAATACTTTTGCAAGGTATGAGTGTTCTTTTGTTTGAGCCATGATACCTTCTTTAGCACCAACAAGTAAAACAGCAGCATCTGCTTGAGATGTACCTGTAATCATGTTTTTAATATAGTCTTGGTGACCAGGAGCATCAATAACTGTGAAAAAGTTTTTCTTAGTGTCAAATTTTTTATAATTAACATCGATAGTAATTCCTCTTTCTCTTTCTTCTTTTAATGTGTCCATCATGTAAGCGAAAGCGAAAGTTCCTTTACCTTTCTCTTGAGCAATAGCTTCAAGTTTTCTGTAATCTTGTTCTGATAAAGATCCAGTGTCGTACATTAATCTTCCAACTAATGTTGATTTACCTTGATCAACGTGACCAATGAAAATTGTGTTAATATGTGGTTTTTCACCTGCCATATTTATTCCTCCGTTATTTTGATTTAAATTAATTTTTTTCTTTTTGTTTTTTTAAAATAAAAACATAAATTTGTCTTGTAATTTTTGTAAAAAACAAGATAAATTTACAAAACACATTTTACTATAAATAGTGTCTTATAAGTATATATATTAGTTAAACCAAAGTATTTTTAAATAGATATATTAAGGAAAAC